>NZ_JWAK01000045.1:0-119115 GCF_001069335.1 Streptococcus sp. 1171_SSPC | reverse complement strand
TTTAGAAAAGAGGTACTAACTATGGAAAACCTAGTAGTTTCAATCTTTAACACTGAAAGCGAAGCTTATCAGTCCTTTGCGGATTTGAAGGCTTTCCGCCAAACTCAGACGACCAAGGTTGCTCAAATCGCCTTGGTCAAAAATGAAAACGGTCACATCGTTGAAAAAGAACGCTATGACTTTGAAGATTCAACGACGGATGCAACCCTAGAAGGTGGCTTGCTCGGTGCAGTTATCGGGCTTTTGGGTGGTCCTATCGGCGTCTTGTTTGGTTATGGTATGGGTAGCCTCTATGGTTTGGCTGCTGGTGATGGCATTGATACGGCAGAAACTGGCCTGATTGACGTTGTTTCTCAGAAATTGACTAACGGTGAAACAGCCGTTGTTGCCTTGGTGCAAGAAGACAACGAAGCAGTCATCGATGCTTACTTCACCAAGTACGACACCCAAATCATGCGTTGGGATGTAGCAACCGTCGTAGCCGAAATCGAAGCAGCTCTGCAAGTCCAAGAAGACCTCTACAACCAGGCACGTGCACAAATGAAGGCTGAACGTAAAGCCGAACGCAAGGATAAACTTGAAGAATTCAAGGCAAATGTCAAAGCAAAATTTGACAAATTGAAAGCCTAACGTCTAAGCGTCTCATAAATTTAAATGTGACTGAGACGCCATTTAAAATTTATGTGCGTCGGATTCTCACAGTTAAATAATTGCGTTGACAAAGCCGTTACAGCCGTTCTTCCATTCTTTGAAAAGAATGTTTAATAGACAAGAAATCTGGACTAGTATTGGTCTGGATTTTTTTGTGAATATAGAGGTCATAGCTTTTTGACTATGCTTCGTTATAATTAGAAAAATTTTAAGTTTTATCAAGATGAAATCAGTCAGACGAAGACATCCCGAATTAGCACCAGCATCACCACACAAACTAAGACATACTGGTGCTACTCTTGCTAAACAAGCAGGTGTTTCTCTTGAAGCCTTCTCAGAAGCTCTTACTCATAGTGATAAAGAGATTACAAAAACTTACGTTAATATCAAAGATAAAGTCAATCAGACTGTAGGTGATATTGCTTTTCGTAGTTTAAAAAATTGATGGGGTGAATATGGGGTGAATTTTGGGGTGAACTTTGATTTTTTGAAACAAAAAAGACATCCAAGAAATAATTCTTGAATGTCTGTAAACGTTGATATAATCGTATTGATTAACGTTTTGAGAATTGTGATGCTTTACGAGCTTTCTTAAGACCTGGTTTCTTACGTTCAACTTTACGTGAGTCACGTGTAAGAAGTCCTGCGCGTTTCAATGAATCGCGGAAGTCTGGGTCTACTTGAAGAAGGGCACGAGCGATACCGTGACGGATAGCTCCTGATTGACCAGCGTATCCACCACCTACAACGTTAACGAAAACGTCGTATGAACCTACAGTTGAAGTAACTGCGAATGGTTGGTTGATGACCAAACGAAGGTCAGCGTGTGGGATGTACTCTTCAACATCTTTTTTGTTAACAGTGATTTTACCAGTTCCTGGAACAAGGCGAACGCGTGCAACAGCGTTTTTACGACGTCCAGTACCTGCATATTGTGCTTGTGACATACTTTATTGTTCCTTTCCTTAGATAAGTCCTGAAATATCAAGAACTTCTGGTTGTTGTGCAGCGTGAGTGTGCTCAGCTCCAACGAATACTTTCAATTTCATACCTTGAGCGCGGCCAAGAGTATTGTGTGGAAGCATACCTTTAACTGATTTCTCGATTAAACGAACTGCATTTTTAGAACGAAGTTCACCAGCAGAGATTGATTTCAATCCACCTGGGTGGTTTGAGTGAGTGTAGTAGATCTTATCAGTTGCTTTTTTACCAGTCAATTTAACTTTTTCAGCATTGATAACGATTACGAAGTCACCTGTATCAGTGTGTGGTGTGAATGTTGGTTTGTTTTTTCCGCGGAGCACGCTAGCAACAACTGCTGAAAGGCGTCCAAGAGGTACATCAGTTGCGTCAACAACGTACCATTTGCGTTCTACTTGGCCTGGTTTAGCCATGAATGTAGTTTTGTTCATGATTTCTCCTATTATGAATATCGTTTTTGTTTACAGGGCGGATGTTCCGGTCCGCGAGTTATTTGAAAGGTTCCGGGGCCTTACAAATGGGGTAAACAATACCGCCTACTATTGTATCAAATTTTTCAAATAAAAGTCAACCGATTTGAAAAATTATTTGCGATTTTCTTTTCCTATGACAAAGCCGATGAGAGAATTAGGACCAACGTGGGCAGCAATGACGGGACCTAGTGGCATAATCAAGACTTGGGAGATAGCTGGATTCTCCAACAATTGTGCCTTGAGTTCTTCTGCTCCTGCTAGATCATCCGTGTAAGAAACCAAAGCTGTACTGTGGCCGATATCTTCCTGGATAAGTGAGAGCATTTCCCTCATGGCTTTTTTACGTCCACGAATTTTGGCTATAGGGGCTAACTTGCCTTCTTCATCAATCCAAAGAAGGGGCTTGATATTGACCAAACTTCCGACGATAGCTGAACTCTTAGAAAGGCGTCCCCCGCGCATAAGATGGTAGAGATCATCCACCAAGAAATAGGTCCGCAACTTAGGAGCCACTTCCATCAGTTCTTCCTTAACCTGATTCAAACTCTTACCGGCATCACGCGCCTCAACTGCTAGCATAGACAAGTAGCCTTCTCCAATCCCTGCAGCTTTTGGATCGATGATTTCGATGACAGCTTCTGGGTAGTCTTCAAGGACCAAGTCTCTTGCCATGACCGCACTCTGGTAGGTCCCTGACAAAACTGAAGAAAAGGCGATATAGAGGAGATTTTCCTTGCGTTGAGCGTAGCCTTTGAAAATCTCTTGGAATTGCCCAACATTGACCTGACTGGTCGTTGGTTTAGCACCTTTTTGCATCTCTGCTAATAATTGGGGGCTGGTCAGTTTGTCTGGGCCTACTGTCTCATAATGAGTCCCATCAATTTGGATCGACAAACCGACGATCTCTACATCATGCTCCTTTGCCCATGTTTCATCTAAATCTGCAGTTGAATCTGTTAAAATTTTAAAGGTCATTTACTTGCTCCCATCTCTTTTTGTAGTTGACGTAGGCCCTCTTGGTCAAAAGGCCGTATCGGTGGTTTTTGATCGTTAACGGCTCCTCGCGCCTGGTTCAAGTCGGCTTTGACAACGGAAACTCTCTTCTCTAACTCCCGTGCCGAAACACGAAGTGCTCCTTGAGTAAAGACCGTCCATTGCTCATTCAAGTCACTGGTCGCGACTGATACTTGGTGGAGGGGGGTATTGAGCTCTGCTGCCAAGCGTTCAATGTAGTCATCGGCGGTCTCCTCCTCTGCTGTGAAGACCACTTGGACCTGAAATTCTTCATAGGTCTGGCGAATCCCTGGCATGTATTGGGCATCAAAGACACAAATCACGCGAATGCCTTCAAAGCTAGCATAGTGACTTAGCTTCTCTAGGAGGATCGTTCGTGCAGCATCGAGCTCACTCTTCTTAAAGAGCTGACGGGTCTCCTGCCAGAAGGCAATCATGTTGTAGCCGTCCACTAACAAAATCTTTTCTTTCATGGATTGCCTCCTTCCTCTGATTTCTTCTATTATAATTTATTGCGAAAGACCTCATACATAAGGATCGCTGCTGCGACACTGGCATTCAAACTTTGCACATGTCCTTGCATGGGAATAGTAATCATTTCATCCACTTGCTTTTTAATATTGGCCGAAATGCCCTTGCCTTCGTTGCCAATAATGAGGGCGAGCTTCCCACTGGTATTCCATTTGTGAGAAGGCGTCCCGTTCATATCGGTTCCAAAGATCCAAAAACCTGCTTCTTTGAGCTTGTCCAAGGTTTGGCTAAGGTTGGTCACTCGGGCAATGGGAACATGCTCCACTGCTCCAGTTGAGGTCTTGGCAACAACAGGGGTCACTCCAACAGCACGGTGCTTGGGAATGATGACTCCCGCTACCTGAGTAGCATCGGCTGTTCGCAGGATGGATCCCAAGTTATGCGGATCGGTCAAGCCATCCAAAATCAAGAGCAAGGGATTGTCTTGATTAGCTACCTGGGTCAAGATCTCAGTCAAGTCCGTATAGGCAAATTCCGAAACCCGCAAGACAAAACCTTGGTGGACAGCTCCTTCTGTCATTTCTTGCAAGGTCTTCTTAGGGGTCCAAGAAATGGAGACCTTTTTTTCCGCTGCCAGATCCTTGATTTTTTCTACATTTTTTCCACGCAAATCATCCTGGATATACAATTTATTTCCTGTATTTGCGACTAGTGCTTCTGTAACGGCATGAACGCCATAAACAATATCGTTTTTTTCCATGAAACTAGTATAACACAATTGCCATATCTGGTGAAACATTTGAAGTAGGGCACTTTGCTTGTGGTATAATGAAACTAGTTTAGAAAAAGGAAAGAATCAGCATTATGCCACTTATTCACCGAACCATCAAGATGATTCTCGCCACCTGTTTGGCCATCTTGCTTGCAGAGTTTTTGGGTCTGTCCTACGCCACCTCTGCGGGGATTATTGCCATTCTCAGCATTAGCGATACCCGTCGAAGCACCGCCAAACTAGCCTATAATCGCTTCATGTCCATGCTTCTTGCTCTCCTCCTTGGAAGCTTAGCCTTTCAGATTCTCGGCTTCAATCTCTGGGCCCTTGGTTTTTATCTGGCCACCTATGTCCCCCTTGCTTTCCTACAAGGCTGGGAAATTGGTATCACGCCCAGCTCTGTCCTGGTTACCCATCTCCTGCTAGAAAAATCCACTTCCCTTTCTTTATTGGGAAATGAAGTGGCTATTTTTCTAATCGGAACCAGCTTTGCCCTCCTAGCCAATCTCTATATGCCTTCTCGACAGGAAGAAATTGATCGCTATCATGAAATTGTCGAAGAGCAACTCAAAAAGATTCTCTATCGTTTTGCAGAGTTTCTAGGAAAAGGAGACGGGAGCAACGATGCTAGCTTGATTCGTGAGCTAGATACCATCTTAAAAGAAGCTCTCGATCTAGTCTATTTAGACCATTCCAACCACCTCTTCCATCAGACCAACTACCATATCCACTATTTTGAGATGCGCAAGCGCCAAAATAATATCCTGCGGGACATGGCCAATAATGTAAACAACTGCCAATTAGCTGCGAGCGAGAGTCTTATTTTGGCCCAACTCTTTGCTAAAACAGCCAGCCAGCTCAGTCAAGAAAATCCAGCCCAATTCCTACTTGACGAAATCAACCGCTATCTAGCAGTCTTTCGTGAGCGACCTCTTCCTCGATCACGTCAAGAATTTGAAACCCGAGCGACCCTTCTGCAACTCCTCCGTGATCTTGAAACCTTCATCTCCATTAAGGTGGAATTCTATCAAACCTACCAGAAGGAACTTCAAGCATAAACCCTTCTTTAGAGACTGGGAAGATTTTCCCAGCTCTTTTCTTTGCCATCAATCTGTAACGAATTTCAAGAGAAAAACTTCCATATATATTGAAAGCGCTGTCATAAAGTGTTATGATAGAGGTGCATACATGCAAAGAACAAAGGAGGTCTCTTTATGCATTCTTCTTATAAGAAGCGTTTGTACACAAACGCACTCAGTCTCTCTACCGCTGTCCTTTTAGCCTTCCTCGCACAAGGCCAAGTTGCTGCGGACACTGTTGAGACAGCTAGTCCTGCCGCACCTGTCGAAAACGTCCTCAAGCCACAGGGAACAAACGCTAGCCCGGCAACCAGCACAGAGGCTAACAGTCCGGCTCCTGCAACAGAAGCGACTGCAAGTCCTGCAGAGACTGCTCCAACTAATCCTTCTAGCCCAGTTGAAGCCTCTCCTACCGCTTCAGACACTACTAGCCCTAGTGCTAAGCCAGAAAACACAGGAACAGAGCGAGCAGCAAACGCAGAGCCAGCTATCAGCCTTAGTGACAGTCCTGTTTACATGTCTGAAAAAGGAACGCTGACGGATACCGTTAAGGATCAAGCTCAGGCTGCTGGCAAGATTAGCTGGACTTTGGACGACAAACCACTGGAAGAGTGGAAAACTTGGGACATGGAGACAGGAACTCTGTCCAAAGATCCCTTCATCACAGTTGAAGAGAACAAAAACGGAAACGATTTGGATCTGACCTTTACGGTCAAGGAACTCTTTGGCGAAGATTTAAGCCTTCGGAGCCCTAATAATATCCGTCGGACCTATCGGAACTATATTGGCGAGCATACTTTAGTCGGAACTAGTTCAGATCTTGGGCTGACTATTCGCAAGAATCTAACCTTCCGTCCATATAAAGATTTCCATACCCACGAGGAAATGCTAGCTTCCATTGAGCAGACAAAGGCAGAAGCCAAAACGGACCGTCTAGTTCAGCTTGAAACTCTTGGTAAGAGCGCCCAGGGACGGGATATGAAGATGGGAATTATAAGTAAGGACCAAGCAAGTATTGACCACTACCTCTCATCTACCAATCCAAAAGCCCTCACCAAACCAAGCGAGATGTTGGCAGCTCTGAAGGACAAGACCTTGGATTACAAACTACCTGTCCTGGTTCATAATACGCATGCGGATGAACAACCTGGGATTGACATCATCACCGGTCTCTTCCGTACCTTCGCTACAGAAAATCAAGTCACTTTTAAAACGACAGACGAAGCTGGTAACGTCAAGAATGTGACTCTGGACATCCCAACTCTTTTAAACAAATTTATCTTCTTGTTTGACTTCACGGAAAACCCTGACGGGGACGCTCTCAACCTGCGTGCCTTGGCCAACGGACTAGATCCAAACCGGGATGCTAGTTACCAAACCAACCCAGAAGTGCGCACCGTCATCCAAATGATCAACAAATGGAATCCGATCGCTCTCTATGATATCCATGGATTTGTCAAAGAATTCTTGATCGAGCCTGCAACACCTCCACATGATCCGAACTTTGAATACGACCTCATGTCCAATCTCATGCTGGAAAATGCCCGTCATATGGGGCGCGCAGGGGTTGCCAATTCCAAATACGACAGCTACATCATTCCAAAACTGGATTGGGGAGATGGCTGGGATGATTCCTTCTCTGGTTATACAGGTGTCTATGCCGTTTACCACGGCATCTTGGGCCATACCATCGAAATTCCAGAATCCAACCAAGAATCCTATTATGCTGGTCGTAATGCTGTCCTCGGCGGAATTGACTTCCTCAGCCAAGATCCCGACAAGCTTCTTGAGATGCGCCTCAACTTCTACCTACGTGGTCTCAACAAGATTGAAGATCCAAAAGCAGAGAACGAACTAGTTGGACCAACTGGTGAAGTTGTCGGTCGTGTGAAGAATGGTCGTCCGAAATTCTTCCCTGACTACTATGTTATCCCAATGGGCCTCGACAAGGACAATGACGCCCAAGAAGCCTTCAATATGATTGACTACTTCAAACGCAATGGTGTCCTCGTCAAAGAACTCAAAGAAGATACAGGTACCTACAAAAAAGGAGACCTAGTCATTGACATGGCTCAAGCTAAACGGGGCTATGCCAACCATATCCTCTATAAAGGGTCTAACGAATCCGCCTGGGCAGCCATGTATGCGGAACTTCTCGTTAACTTCCCTGATATGAAAGGCTTCAAGGCAGAACCTGTGTTCAAAGACGGTCTCTTTGCTGGAAAACTTGGAGAAGTCACCACCACTCGCGCGACTAGAACCTCTGAGATCGATCCTAAAGCGCCTTACTACGTCATTGCCAATACCTCAGCCAGTGCCGTTCAAGCCGTAAACAAGGCGATTTCCCAAGGTAAATCTGTCTACCTAACAGATGATGGCTACATCGTTGACCGCGATACTTTTGCATCGCTCCTACCAAACTATGCCATCTACGGCGAAGCCCTCTACAAGGTTCCAAACGGTCCAACCTTGAAACCATTGAAGATCTATTCTCCAAACTATCACTACGATTGGACCGGCGTAGATGCGCCTGCTCATACTAGTTTGGTCCTTGAAAAATTAGGTTTCCAAATCGTCGATACTCCTGACGAAGCAGATGTCATTGTGCTTGAAAATAATCGCTTTGATGCCTCCATCTTCGGCAAGAAACCAACTCTCGTCATCGGCGGGGAAGCCATGCAGAAACTGGAAAAATTGGGAGTTCTTTCAGGTTTTGACGCTGAAAAACTTAAAGGTGGCAGTGACTACGAGGGCTTGATGAAAGCCATCATCGATGACCAAGACCCACTGACCAGTGGCTACAAGAAGAACGCTCTCTTCTACTCCAACTCAGGAAACTGGATTGAAAAGGTTCCAAGCAACTTTAAGACCTTGATGAGTATCGCTTCAAGTGACTACTACATTGCAGGCTGGTGGCCAAAAAATGAAGTCCTAGCCAATAAGGTCATGGCCATCTCTGGAGAACTTCTTGGCCAACCACTCTTTGTCTATGCCGGAAATCCAACCAATCGCCAACACCCAGTCCACTTCTTCCGCTGGGTAACCAACGCGATCTTTGGCAGCAAGTTGGCAAGCTTGATGGATTACGTACCAGCCAAAGAACCAGATCGGGTGGTGGTTCCAATTCATAACCAAACAACCACTCCACAGCCAGTATTGGCTAAGAAGGACACTCCTAAAGTTCTCCTTCCACAAAAAGAAGCCGCAGCTGAAACTGGAGAAAGCATGCAAGCCTTGACCTACCAAGTGGGACAAAGATTCCAAGAAAATCCAGCCAAGGCGCAATTGCCACAAACTGGAGAAGATACTACTGCACACTTCGTTCTTTCAGGCTTCTTGCTAGCCGTAAGCGGAGGCTTCCTCCTCTTGAAAAAGAAAGAAGTTGAATAAGTTCCAGGTGTAGACTTGGATGACATGAAAAGAACCTTCGCAGACGCGAAGGTTCTTTTTGGAGATAAAATATCTTTCAAAACTTTCCTTAGGTGAGTACGGACGTCAGCGAACTTCTTCGAAGTTCCATGACTTAGTTTTGGACCTAATGTTCCAAAACTCCCGAGTGCTTGAAACAAAAATGTTTCAAGCACTTTTCTCACGGCGGAAAGTTTCAGTTTATACTTGACTGATTCTAAAGTATAGAAAACTTTTATAATGTTCTCCAGAATATTTAGTGAAAATACTATTCTACATTAAATTCTAACACTGATACAAAGTTTCTCCTTATTCCACCAATTCCAACACAACCGTTTGGTAAGGGGTCAATTCTAATACTTGGTCTCCTTCTTGGAATAGTCCTGCAGTATTATTTAAAACGACCGTTTTAATCGGAGTTGGCAACTCCAAGGTGGCCTGGCGATTTTGGAAATTGCTGATCACCAAGAGACGCTTGTCCCCACGGCGTTCAAAGGCGATGATGTTCTCACGGTCTCGATAAGCTGGGATCATATCTCCAAACCGGATGGTATTTCCATAGAGGGGATGGCGATACAAGGCCGTCAACTGGCGGTAATAATTCAAGATGGAATTTGGATCCTTTTCCTGGTCTTCCACATTGATGGCAACATTTGGTTTGGGACTGATCAACCAGGCTGGCCCATCACTAAATCCCAAACCTGGCTCCGCTGACCACTGCATCGGTGTCCGCGCATTGTCTCGGCTATAGTTGGCAATCACTGCTAAGGCTTCTTCCTCACTCAAACCAGCTTCTTTAGCCACATGGTAGCCATTGATGGTCGCGATATCATCAAAGTCCTCCACTGATTCAAAGACTTGGTTCTCCATTCCAATTTCTTGACCTTGATAGATAAACGGAATTCCCTTGCGCAAAACCTGAATGGTTCCCAGGGCTTTTTTACTGGTATCGTTTACTGGACCTTCTGCAATATAGTGGGACACCCCACGAGGCTCGTCGTGATTCTCGATAATGGTCGAGAGCACCCCAATGCTATCCGCGCGCTCATGCGCTTGAAAAATACTTTCCTTGAGTTCATCTGCTGTTGGAAGACTATGGTCAAACCAGCCTTTTCCTTCTTGCCCCAGCATGGTTTGTTTGAAGTCAAAGATGGAAGAGAAGACGCCATCTTTTCCAATGAAGAAATGCAGTTCTTCATCGGTTTCATTGAACACTTCCCCTACCGTGAAGGCATTGTACTTGGCAAAAGTACGCTCTTTTAATTCTTGCAAGAAAGGTTCAATCGGTTGGGCATTGACCAGCGATTCCGGCACTGGGACCAGGCCATTGTCACGATCGGACGGAAGCGAACGCCATTCTAAATCCTTTTTGATATTGATAATAGCGTCAATCCGGAATCCCGCGATTCCCTTGTCCAACCACCAGTTGATCATCTTATAAATTTCTTCGCGCAAGACAGGATTTTGCCAATTGAGGTCTGGCTGATCCTTGTGGAAAGAATGGAGATAGTATTTGTTGGTGCCAGGAACCGGTTCCCAGACACTGCCTCCAAAGTAACTTTCCCAGTTGTTGGGTTCCTTGTCGCTTTCGATGAAGTAAAAGTAGTCTGCATAAGGGCCATCTGGATCCGCTAGAGCCTTTTGGAACCATTCGTGATGACTGGAGCAATGGTTGACCACCAAGTCCATAATGATGGAAATGCCTCGCTTCTTTCCTTCCGCGATCAGCTCTTCCATATCTTCCATGGTCCCAAAGAGAGGATCAATGGCATAATAGTCAGAAATATCATAACCCTGGTCAATAAACGGACTCTTGTAAACAGGAGATAGCCAGAGAATATCAATCCCTAAGTCTTGAAGGTAATCGAGTTTCTCTGTGATGCCTTTCAAGTCTCCAACACCATCTCCATTGCTATCCTTAAAGCTTTTTGGGTAGATCTGATAAGCGACCTTCCCCTTCCACCAGTCTTTTTCCATGTTTTGTCTCCTTAAAATGAAAGAGACCGAGACACATTGTCTCAGTCTCTATAGTGTCAGTACTGATTAGTATACTGTCTTTTCAGTTTCTTTGTCGAAGAAGTGAGCTTTGTTCAAGTCAAATCCAAGTTCGATGGTTTCACCAGTTCCAAGATAGTCACGCGCATCCACTTTCGCGATGAATTCGTTGTCACCAACTTGGCAGTACAAGTGTGATTCAGAACCAAGCAACTCAGATACAGAGATGGTTGCTTTCACGACTGATTCTGGGAAAGTTTCAAGGAAAGCAGCTTCTGTATTCACGTCTTCTGGACGGATACCAAAGATCAATTCTTTACCATCATAGCCTTTTTCTTTCAAGACTTTCAAAGCACCTTCTGGAACTTTCAAATTCAAGCCGTTAGTAACGATGTAGCCACCTTCCAACTTGACGTTAATGAAGTTCATGGCAGGGCTTCCGATGAATCCAGCTACGAATTTGTTAACAGGGTTCTTGTACACTTCTTGCGGAGAACCAATTTGTTCCACACGTCCAATTGTACCAGTACCAGCTGGGTTTTTAGTCGCAGACATGATAACGATACGGTCAGCAAGTGTCATCGCTTCTGTTTGGTCGTGAGTTACGTAGATGGTTGTAGCTCCGATACGGCGGTGGATTTTCGCGATTTCAGCACGCATGGATACACGAAGTTTCGCATCCAAGTTTGACAAAGGTTCGTCCATCAAGAACACTTTTGCATCACGGACAATGGCACGTCCCATAGCCACACGTTGACGTTGACCACCAGAAAGGTCAGCTGGTTTACGATCCAAGAATTCTTTCAAGCCAAGGATTTCAGCTGCTTCTTGTACACGTTTGTCGATATCTTCCTTGCTGTATTTACGCAATTTCAAACCAAATGCCATGTTATCGTACACAGTCATGTGTGGGTAAAGAGCGTAGTTTTGGAATACCATGGCGATGTCACGGTCTTTAGGTGCTACGTTATTTACAACAGTACCATCGATGGAACATTCACCTTCTGTGATATCTTCAAGACCAGCGATCATACGAAGAGTTGTTGATTTACCACATCCTGAAGGACCTACGAAAACGATAAACTCTTTGTCTTTGATGTCCAAGTTAAAGTCTTCAACTGAATAGTGTTCGCTGTTGGGATATTTTTTGTAAATATTTTTAAGATTTAATTCTACCATGATGGTACTCCTTTGATTTTTATAGTTCTATTGTAAATGAAAACGCTTTACAATGCTATGGCAGATCTCACAAAAAAGAAAAAGAGTTTTGTGCAAGTTGCACAAAACTCTGGATTTGATTCCGTTTAAATCACATCTTGTAAGACCAAATGATAGCACAGGGCTAGATCGGTCAGATTTTTCAACTGGAGACCCGTCAACTCCTCCCACTTGTCAATCTTGTATTGAAGGGAATTGCGATGGAGATAAAGTTGCTGGGCCGCCTTGGTTACAACTGCCCCGTTGTCCCAGAGGGCAACAATGATATCCTGCAACTGGTCTTGACTCCCAATCAACTGATGCAAGCGTTCTTTGATAGGATGGAGATCCAAATCTGCCTGCTCAATTCCCCATAGGTAGAGTTGAGAAAAGCGGTAAACACCTTGATGCCCTTCTCGGATCCAGGCTCGAAAGGCTGCCCGTTCTGCTCGGATGACCGGGGATACTTTCCCAGCTTTTGACTCGGTCCATACCTGCCCGACCATGATGGATAAGCGAATATTAAAATCATACTCCATGGCAGAGACGGTATCTTTTAAGATATCAGCCACAGTCAGCGACTGCTCTTGATCTAGAATGAGTACATAGTCCTGTCCACTCAGTTGCAAGACTGCCCGAAAGTTGGGCAAAAGCGTCTGCATCATCTCTAACCAGGAAGCCGTCCCTTCCGCTGTCGAGTGCGAGAGGTGGCAATAGACAAGTTGCATTTTTTTAATGACTTGAGGGGCTTCTCCCTTTCCATCAATCAAGTATTGGTACCAAGGGTTGGGGGCAAAATCTTCCTCACTGCCCAACCAGGCAATCAATTGTTTCTCTCGTTCGGTTAGCTCTTCTTCCTTCAGTAGCAACCATTGCTGGGCCTGCAGAGGAATGGCTACATAACCAGCTGGTGGATTGGGGTGTTCCGTCACCTCTGCCTGAGGGAACCACTCTCTGATATTTTTCACTATTTTGTTCCTTCTTCCACTTTTTGGATACACCAAGCTACCAATTCCTCTAAGCGGTTGATTTCATCCATCAGATGCAGGTAACCCATGACCGCTTCAAAACCCGTCGACATGCGATAGGTCACGACATCTGCATTTTTTGCCTTGGTATGGCTATTGGTATTGCGACCGCGCTTATAGATCTCGACTTCTTTCTCTGTCAAAAGCTCTTCTTCCAACATCATCGCAATCAGACTAGCCTGGGCCTTGGCAGAGACGTAGCGGGTTGCAGCTTGGTGAAGTTTATTAGGCTTGGTCATCCCTTGAAAAATCAGGTGCTTACGAATATACATGGAATAGACCGCATCTCCCTCAAAGGCCAGGGCGATTCCATTGATTAGATTGACATCAATCACGTGTCCACCTTACACCTTCTTTTGTATCCAAGAGCTTGATTCCTTGCGCAGCCAATTCATCGCGAATCGCATCTGCTCGCGCAAAATCTTTATTAGCCCGCGCTTCTTGACGTTCCGCGATCAAGGCTTCAATATCTGCATCCAAGACTTCCTCGACAAAGACCACTCCAAAGACTTCTAGCATCTTGGTCAAGGCATCCTTAACGTCTTGGTTGTAGTGACCTGAATTGATCCATTTGGTCAATTCAAAGACGACAGTAATTCCGTTCGCTGCATTGATATCTTCATCCATCGCCGCGATAAACTTGTCCACAAAGCCTTGCAAGTCTGCTGGATCCACTTCTCCTGTGAACGGTTGCTCATAGGTATTTTTCAAATACTTGAGGTTGGTCTCCGCATCGCGTACCGCTTTTTCTGTGAAGTTAATGGGCTTGCGGTAGTGCTGGGTCGCAAAGAAGAAGCGAAGGACTTGGCCGTCGATGGTCTTCAATGCATCATGCACAGTAATGAAGTTACCTAAGGACTTGGACATCTTGACATTGTCGATATTGACAAAGCCATTGTGCATCCAGTAGTTGGCAAAAGTTTTGCCTGTTTTGGCTTCAGACTGGGCAATTTCATTGGTATGGTGTGGAAACTCAAGGTCAGCTCCACCACCATGGATATCAATGGTATCGCCTAAAATCCCCGTTGACATGACTGAACACTCGATGTGCCAGCCAGGACGACCAGGTCCCCAAGGGCTGTCCCAAGAAACTTCACCCGGCTTCGCAGCTTTCCAAAGGGCAAAGTCGACTGGATTTTCCTTGCGAGCAGTTTCCTCATCTGTCCGACCAGAAGCGCCTAGCTCCAAGTCTTCTAGAGTTTTGTTGGCTAACTTAGCATAGTTGTGGGATTTTTCCACACGGAAATAAACATCCCCTTGGCTCTCGTAGGCATAGCCTTTTTCGATCAAATCAGCGACAAAGCGAATGATGTCGTCCATAAACTCGACCACACGAGGGTGGCGGGTTGCAGGTTTGACCCCGAGAGCCGTCACGTCTTCACGAAAAGCCGCAATGTACTTGTCTGCCACTTCCTGAGGACTAATGCCTTCTTCTTTAGCACGGTTGATAATCTTATCATCCACATCTGTAAAGTTGGAAATGTAGTTAACCTCGTAGCCACGATACTCAAAATAGCGACGAATCGTGTCAAAGGCTACCGTTGAACGGGCATTCCCAACGTGGATATAGTTGTAAACTGTTGGCCCACAAACATACATGCGGACCTTTCCTTCTTCGATTGGGACAAATTCTCGCAAATCACGAGACATGGTGTCATAAATTTTAATCATGCGGTCCACTCCCTTCTCTATTTCTGACTTTTTCGGCTGAAAACCAGCTCTGCAAAAGGGCCAAATTGTCTGAGGCTATCCAGTTGGTAAAAGCGCTGCCCTTCCTCTTGGGTAAAGAGGGGAACCCCCTTTCCTAGGATAAGGGGCGCTATCTGAATAATGAGGTGGTCGAAAAGATCCGCATCCAAGAGCGGTCCTACCAAGGAATTACCACCTATCACAAAGACATTTTTGCCTTTGTCAATCTGGCGAACAAAGTCCACCACATCCCCAGCTACTGGCTGGTAATTGCTGACAGGCAGGTGCCTATCATGCGTAAAGACATAGTTTTCCGTAGCTTGATAAAAACTTTCTACATCTTGCAAATCTTGGATTTCCTCAAAGGTCCGCTTGCCCATGATGGTGATATCCATTTGCCTGTAAAAGTCATCATAGCCTGTATCCTCTACAGAACCAAGCTGATGCAGCCAGTCTATCCTGTGCTGGCTGTCTGCCAAGTAGCCATCCATGGTGATACAGCCGTAAAAATAAACTGCCATTCTTGTAGTTACCTTTCTAGTTCCTTTGCTATTCAAAGTGATAGTGAAAAAAATCATGGCATCAGCTGTCCGCTCTTCATGGCGGGTATCCCAGGTTCGGTTATGATGATCTACATAGTCAGCTGTGTAGAAGAACTGATAGACTTTACTCTTGCGAAATTGACTCCAAGCCTTCTTTCAGTTCAAGGACTACCTGGTTCAAAATAGCATCTGGTAAATATGACAGGTTGGTTCCTCCTATCATATTTCACTTCGATAACTTTTCCAACCTTTTCTAAAGACTTGATGAATGGTGACTAGCTTCCTTGGCGTGCTCCATCTTATTCACGTAGTATTCGCGTTTTTCCTCTTCCTGGTGAATGATCGGCTCATCCTTCTTACCGTGAACACGAACAATTTTTGCAGGGACTCCGACAACAGTCACATCACTCGGTACATCCGAGACAACGACCGCCCCTGCTCCGACTTTGGCCTTGGCCCCAATCTCAATCGGACCGATGACCTGAGCATGAGCGGAGACCAACGCTCCCTCACGAACCGTTGGATGGCGCTTCCCTGTATCCTTTCCAGTTCCACCGAGCGTCACCCCGTGGTAGAGCATAACGCCTTTTTCAACAATAGCTGTTTCCCCAATAACAAGGCCCGCTCCATGGTCGATAAAGACACCCGAAGCAATGGTCGCACCTGGATGGATTTCGATCTGGGTCCAAAACCGCCAGAACTGACTGTGCATCCGAGCTAGAAGCTTAAAGCCATGATTCCACAAAAAGTGAGAAACACGGTGAGCAGCTAACGCTTTGACGCCTGGATAGGTCAAGAGGACCTCCAGCGAGGTACGTGCTGCTGGGTCATTTTCTTTTACAATATCAATGGTTTCACGCCACCATCCCATACCGTGCTCCTTTCTTTTAAATGCTTATTCATTCGTTGCTTCACCTGGATCTTTGGTAAAGTCTTTTCTAGGTTTATAATCTTTGTTGTGGTGACGAGGACGATCGCCATGACGATGACCCTTATCCCCTTTGTCTTCTGCATGTTCTGGTTTTGGAGGACGAGGCAAGAGGGCCTTCATAGAAGCATCGACACGACCTTTTTCGTCAATCTTGATAATCTTCACATCGACTTCATCACCGATGGCTACCAAGTCTTCGACACGGTTGGTACGAGTCCAAGCCATTTCAGAGATGTGAACGAGGGCATCCGTCTTGTCAAAGAGGTTGACAAAGGCACCGAATTTCTCGATACGCACAACTTTGGCATGGTAAACTTCGTCCACTTTTGCTTCACGAACCAAACCAGCAATGATTTCTTTAGCGCGGTTAATGGCAGCTTGGTCGCTAGAGTAGATAGACACGTTTCCTTCTTCGTCGATATCAATCTTAACGCCTGTTTCAGCGATAATCTTGTCGATTGTTTCTCCACCCTTACCGATGACAATCTTGATCTTGTCCACATCAATCTTGATAGTATCAATTTTCGGAGCAGTTGGAGCCAATTCTGGACGAACTTCTGGAATAGTAGCTTCGATGACATCAAGGATTTCAAAACGAGCTTTCTTGGCTTGGGCAAGAGCTTCAGTCAAGATTTCTGCAGTGATCCCTTGGATCTTGATATCCATTTGAAGGGCTGTAATCCCGTCACGAGTACCTGCAACCTTGAAGTCCATATCTCCAAAGTGGTCTTCCAAACCTTGGATATCTGTCAATACGGTGTAGTTGTTTCCATCTGAGATGAGACCCATGGCAATCCCTGCTACTGGCGCCTTGATTGGCACACCACCAGCCATAAGGGCAAGTGTTCCCGCACAGATAGACGCTTGAGATGAAGAACCATTTGATTCCAATACTTCTGCTACCAAACGGATCGCATATGGGAATTCTTCCAAGCTTGGCAATACTTGAGCAAGAGCACGCTCACCGAGAGCACCGTGACCAATTTCACGACGACCAGGTGCACCGTAACGTCCAGTTTCCCCTACAGAATATTGTGGGAAGTTGTAGTGGTGCATGAAGCGTTTCTTGTACTCAGGGTCTAAACCATCGATGATTTGCGTTTCACCCATTGGTGCCAAGGTCAAAACAGAAAGGGCTTGCGTTTGTCCACGCGTAAAGAGACCTGAACCGTGAACGCGAGGAAGGTAGTCCACTTGTGCATCCAACGGACGAATTTCATCGACCTTACGACCATCTGGACGAACCTTGTCTTCTGTAATCAAACGGCGCACTTCTGCGTGTTCCATTTGTTCCAAGATTTCAGCCACGTCCCGCATGATACGGTCAAATTCTTCGTGGTCTGCATATTTTTCTTCGTAAACTGCTGTGACTTGGTCTTTGACTGCTTGAGTTGCAGCTTCACGCGCCAATTTTTCTTCAACTTGAACAGCTTTTTGAAGGTCGCTGTTGTAGGCTGCAATGATTTCAGTTTGCAATTCAGCATCCACATGAAGCAATTCAACTTCTGCTTTTTCCTTCCCAACTGCCGCAACGATTTCTTCTTGGAAGGTAATCAATTCTTTGACAGCTTCGTGTCCTTTAAGAAGGGCTTCCAACATGATTTCTTCTGACAATTCTTTGGCACCAGACTCTACCATGTTGATAGCGTGCTTAGTACCAGCTACTGTCAATTCAAGAAGCGATTGCTCTGCTTGCTCTTGAGTAGGGTTGATGATGATTTGGCCATCAACATAACCTACTTGTACCCCAGCGATTGGTCCGTCAAATGGAATATCTGAGATAGAAAGTGCCAAGGATGAACCAAACATCGCTGCCATTGGGGCAGATGCATTTTCATCGTAAGAAAGGACTGTGTTGATGACTTGCACTTCATTACGGAAACCTTCCGCAAACATTGGACGGATTGGACGGTCAATCAAACGTGCTGTCAAGGTCGCATCTGTTGAAGGACGTCCTTCACGTTTCATAAATCCACCAGGAAATTTCCCAGCCGCATACATTTTTTCTTCGTAGTTGACTTGAAGTGGGAAGAAATCCCCAGTTGCCATCTTCTTAGACATAACGGCAGCAGTCAAGACAGTTGACTCACCATAACGCACGACAACAGAGCCATTGGCTTGCTTAGCAACCTGACCAGTCTCTACGATCAACTCACGACCCGCAAAAGTCGTTTGAAACACTTGTTTTGTCATTGTAATCCCCTTTGGATTGATAAAATTATACGACTTGCCTACAAAAATCAGGATACAAAGGGCGTGAAGAATCCCGTATGAAAATAGGAGATTGACGCAGTGTGCCACGCACACCAGGAAATCTATCTTTTTCACTAGGGATTTAGCCCGTGTTCAACTATCAAGATACTAAGGCCACCCAACTCAACGAGATCGGGATTTCAACAGCCTTTCTGTATGTTATATCCTCATCTTTGTATCCAAGCACGTATAACCTTTATTTTACCATATTCAAGCCCAAAAGAAAAAGGCTTTAAAAGCCTTTTTCGAGGAATATTTGATTTCCACTTATTTTAAAATTCTAGAGCTAGATATAGCTACCGTCTATTTTCCATTCCACACATTTTCTTTACTAACGACATAGAATCGCGTTTTGTGTTCTCCACCTGAATAGTCTTTCTTGCTCCGCTTCAACACATAGCGCTCAAAAGGTTGAGAAGAGGTCTTAACTCTAGTTGTTACTGTAACTGTATCATTCTCAACGACCCACTCATCTGCTGAAGGAATAACAACCTCTGGGCCAGCACCTCCACGTCCACCTGGAACGAATTCAAAAAACTTCTTATCTTTCGAAGAGTATATCCATCCTTGTTTTCTTTCTTTCGCAAGTTGAATTAATTGATCTGTAGTCATAGATTGAATGGATTCTGATGTTTCTTGAGCTTCCAATTTTTTAATGACATCTGCAAGTTGATAGGTACCTGGAGTATAAGTATTGAAATAATCTAAAAACATGCCTTCTGTATAAGAATAGATACCGCTATGATCATTTGATAAATCTAATATAAAGGTTGGTTTGACCAATCTAGAATACATTAAAGAATAGCCATTCTCTACTACCGAGTGGATATCCTCTTGATCTTCCGCACTCAATCCTTTAACAGTAGATGCATTTCCCCCTTCCACTCTCGTCGTAAACTCAAGCGCGATCCAGCCTTGGCCAGATTGGAGCTTGCCCCAGGTATATCCATCAGCTGTAACCGTCTCAGTTATCGTGTAAACACCTTGCGGGATCATCCCGACTTCTTCCCCCTTGATCGATGCTTCTTTACGAATTCGAAGATCTGAAACTGCTACACGGACTTGGTAACTATTTGTTTGCTGCTCTGAGGTACTTGCTTGGCTGATCGCCTTCTTCCCAGTCTCTAGTTCTTTCCATCCAAATTTTGCTTGATCCAATTCTTTTGCTGTAATCCCTAAGGCTTTTTCTGGCTTCTGACCGTCCCCATTTTTAATTTGGATCTTATTGACAGTCTCCAGCTTTCCTTTTTGGAACTTGTAATGGATCAAATCTACTTCTGGTTGAAGAGACGAAAAGCTAGCATAAATGACCGAGCCATCCTCAAAAATTTGAAAACTTGAACGAGAGCCACCAGAGGAAGCCACAAAAGCTGTATGCAACAATTCTGGTTGCTGGCCTTTCAGATAGTAGATTGCTGAGACTGTTTGGCCATTCCCAATCAAGAGTTCGTCCCGCCCATCCTTATCCAAATCTGTATAAAAATAGGAAAGGTTAGGTTTACTACCCAGAGTTTGAAGATATATGGCATAGACATACTCATCCGATTGAGGATCTATTTCTTTTAGTTTGGTCTCTAGACCTGCACTATCACCTGCTTCGATCGCCCTAGAGTAGGCCTGGTAACGCTCAAGCACTGTTTGATAGTACTCATGCCCAGACGATGCTTTTTTGGAATTTTTTCCATCTGTTACTTCACTTTGAGCTGTAGAGGGTTGCGTCCGAGGACGTCGCTTAGGCCCACATGCCACCAAGGTTAGCAAGGTCATCGCTACCAAGCTAACTTTATAGAATTTCTTCATCGTATACTCCCTAAAACTTTCTCCACTTTATTATACCAAAAGAAGGTAAAAAAGCTAGAAAATCCTTGGCTTCTTATTGGATCCAGCTAGCTTTGATAAGTTCTCCTTTCACCTATCATTCTCCCCTATTTTCTGCTATACTGAGTATAGTTATTTGATCAAAAGGAGAACACTATGGAATTAAAAAAACGTTCTGAATTTCCTGAGAACGAACTCTGGGACCTCACAGCCCTCTACCAAGATCAGGAAGACTTCTTGCGCGCCATTGAAAAAACACGCGAAGAAATCAATGAATTTGTCCGCAACTACAAGGGCAAGCTCCACACTTTTGAAGACTTTGAAGCTGCCTTTGCGGTCTTTGAACAAATTCAGATCCAACTCAGTCACATTGGCAACTACAGCTTTATGCCACAAACGACTGACTTTGGCGATGAAGCTTTTGCGGAAATTGCCCAAGCGGGGATGGATTTCGAAACTTGGGCGAGCGTCGAACTTTCCTTCTTTGATGATGCTTTGGTAGAAGCGGATGAAGAAGTCCTCGAACGCCTCGGGCAACTCCCTCACCTCACTTATGCCATTCGTCAGGCTAAAATTAAAAAAGCCCACTACTTGGGAGCTGATGTGGAAAAAACTTTGACCAACCTGGGTGAAGTCTTCTACGGACCACAAGACATCTATACCAAGATGCGGGCTGGCGACTTTGAAATGGCTGATTTTGAAGTGGATGGAAAAGTCTACAAGAATAGCTTTGTCACCTATGAAAACTTCTACCAAAACCATGAGAATGCGGAAGTCCGTGAAAAAGCCTTTCGTTCCTTCTCAGAAGGTCTCCGCAAGCACCAAAACACGGCTGCTGCTACCTATCTAGCTCAAGTTAAGTCCGAAAAACTGATCGCAGATATGCGAGGCTACGACTCTGTCTTTGACTATCTCTTGGCTGAGCAGGAAGTGGATCGTTCTATGTTTGACCGTCAGATTGACCTGATCATGAAGGATTTCGCTCCAGTCGCTCAAAAATTCCTCAAACACGTAGCCAAGGTCAATGGTCTTGAGAAAATGACCTTTGCCGATTGGAAGTTGGATTTGGACAGTGCGCTCAACCCAGATGTTACTATTGATGATGCCTATGACTTGGTCATGAAATCTGTGGCACCCCTTGGAGAAGAATATTCCCGTGAAATTGCTCGCTACCAAACCGAACGCTGGGTCGACTTTGCGGCCAATGAAGGCAAGGATTCCGGTGGTTATGCCGCTGACCCATACCGTGTCCACCCTTATGTCCTCATGAGCTGGACAGGACGCATGAGCGATGTCTACACCCTGATCCACGAGATCGGACACTCTGGTCAATTCATCTTCTCAGACAACAACCAAAGCTACTTCAACGCCCACATGTCGACCTACTATGTGGAAGCTCCTTCTACCTTTAACGAGCTCCTCCTCAGCGACTATTTGGAACACCAGTTTGACGACCCTCGTCAAAAACGCTTTGCCTTGGCTCACCGTTTGACAGATACATACTTCCACAACTTCATCACCCACTTGTTGGAAGCGGCTTTCCAACGCAAGGTCTACACCCTGATTGAAGAAGGTGGTACCTTCGGCGCTAGCAAGCTCAACAGCATCATGAAGGAAGTCCTAACCGAATTCTGGGGAGATGCCGTTGAAATCGATGATGACGCAGCGTTGACCTGGATGCGCCAAAGCCACTACTACATGGGGCTTTACAGCTACACCTACTCAGCTGGCTTAGTTATCTCAACAGCGGGATACTTGCATTTGAAGAACTCCGAAAACGGAGCCAAAGATTGGCTGGACCTTCTCAAATCAGGTGGTAGCAAGACACCACTGGAGTCAGCTATGATTATCGGAGCAGATATCTCGACTGACAAACCACTTCGCGATACCATTCAGTTCTTGTCTGATACGGTTGATCAGATTATTGCTTACAGTGCAGAATTGGGAGAATAAACTCCTCTACAGCTAACTCTAAAATAAGCTAGTAATAATGCAGAGGTGCTAGTGATGTATCAAGAATTACAAAGTAAAGTGACAGAAGAAAAACCAAGCTATCGTCTAGAAGAAATCCAGTGGTTGTTGGAACATTTAGGAGACCCTTCACCAGAAATTCGCGATAATCTTGTTTTTACAAGCTTGGCTAGAGGGATTCAAGAAGAACTCTTCACACAAGAACAGTTTCATTTCATTTCTGAGACGATTATATCCGATGAAGGAGTAGAAAAAGAGATTGACAAGATTGGACTATCGACACTTGATCGTTCTTTTAGAGCACTGATTTATGCCAATCTCTTGTCTGCAGATGCCAACCAACAATCGATTTTTTATCAGGGATTAAAAGCTGAAATCCGCAATGTAATTTTAAATCAGGGCTTGCACTATCTTTTAAAAGAAAAGGATACAACAGGTTTTTCTAGCCAGTATGGTTGGGTTCACGCTTTTGCGCATGGAGCTGATCTTTTGACAGAAGTAGTTTGTCATCCAGACCTTCCTAATAACAAAGTTCACGAAGGATTGAACATACTTGGACAAATCTTTAAAAGAATTTCAATTCGTTTTACCGATGATGAGGATTGGCGTTTAGCTAGAGTGCTCTATGAACCTATTTTGCAAGGGAAAATCGAGCAAGAACAAGTAGCTTCTTGGATAAAAACGCTTGACTTTCCAATAGAAGAAAGGGAAGATTTTTATAAATTTTCCAACCTTAAATCCTGTCTGTTAGAAGTCTATATTCAACTTGATCAGAGAGACTTTTTACAAGATGAGTTGAAAGAGGCCATTCAGTCTTTTCAATACTAACTGTTGCACTTATTCTTGCAATTTATCATATAAAAAAGCACTCCCATTTTATTAATGGGAGTGCTTATGCTTTTAACCCAACTCAGCCACAATAGCCTTGATTTGTTCTGCAGTGTGAACACCAGCAACTTGTTTAACCACTTGTCCATCTTTTTTGAAAAGAAGAGTAGGGATAGACATAATGCCGAAAGCACGCGCTGTATTTGGATTTTCGTCAACGTCCATTTTAACGATTTTTAAGACATCTTCTGAAAGTTCTTCAGACAATTTATCCAAGATTGGTCCTTGCATACGACATGGACCACACCAGGTCGCCCAGAAGTCTACCAAGATCAATCCTTCTTTCGTTTCTGCTTCAAATGTTGCGTCTGTAATTGCTTTTGCCATTGTTTTTCTCCTTTAGTTTTTGTATTGATCGAGGTCTTGCTTCATCAAATAGAAGAAGACATCTCCGTAAGTTCCATGGTAATCGAGTTCGTGCCCATTATAGGTCAATTTTTGTACAGGATAGTAATCCGCTACACCGATCAAGCAGGTCTGTTGGGAGCGTTCAAATTCTTCATAGGAATCAAAATGCATGACTCTTTCTTGTTTTGCACCATCTAGATATGTAATATCAATCATATCGATAACCTCTATTTCTTAAGATGTGTCTATTGTAACTCTGTTAATTACATCTGTCAAACAAAACGACTTACTCAGAATCATGAATCTTGTCCGAAAAAAGATAACAAAAAAGCCCTCTGAATTCAGAGGGCTCCATTCTTGCTGTATAAAACGTTTCTAGACAAGGCGACGAACCGAAGATTGTACTGACGGTACATCGAGGCGAAGTCAACGAAGTATAGAAACGTTTTAGACGCAAGATTAACGACGAAGTCCAAGAGAGTTGATCAACTCACGGTAACGGTTAACGTCGTTCTTACGAAGGTAAGCCAACAAGTTACGACGGCGACCGATTTTCTTCATCAAACCACGGTAAGTAGCGTGGTCTTTTTTGTGTTGTTTGATGTGGTCGTTCAAGTGGTTGATTTCCCAAGTAAGGACAGCAACTTGTACTTCTACTGAACCAGTGTCACCTTCGTGACGTGCGTATTGTGCAATGATTTCATTTTTTTTCTCTTTTGAGATTGCCATGATAAGCTCCTTTTCTTTATGCTCTATCCGAGTGGCAGGTTTGGCATAGCCCGCTACCAAGAAAGAGTTAGTTGTCTATTCGACCTATTCATTCTACCAAGATTTCATCTTTCTGTCAAACACTTCTGCTTTTTCCAACAGAGTTCTTCAAACCCAAGACTACAATGACTTCTCAATATAGGTTGACCCGAAAGTCAGTTAAGAGCTTTATTTCTTCTGCTGTCAATCTACGCCACTCCCCTAATTCGAGACTAGGATCCAAGCTCAATGGCCCCATGGAAATCCGCTCGAGATCGGTGACTTCCTTGCCACAAGCTGCGACCATGCGCTTGACCTGGTGGAATTTTCCTTCAGCGATGCGGATCTGAACCAAGCAACTATTAGCTTCTCGATCAACTTCCAACATTTCCAACTCCGCTGGCAGGGTGGTGAAATCCTTCAATTCTATTCCTTCTTTGAAGCGGACGACATCTTCCTGGGTCATGATGCCAGCTACTTGGGCACGGTAGACCTTGTCCACATGTTTCTTAGGCGATAGCATGGCATGAGCCAACTTACCATTATTGGTCAAGAGGAGTAAGCCATGGGTATCGATATCTAGCCGTCCGACAGGAAAGACTTCCTTGTGTCTGGCCGTGTCATCTAGCAAATCTAAGACTGTTTGATGGCGGTCATCTTCCGTTGCTGAAATGACCCCTTTGGGTTTATTGAGCAGATAGTAGACAAACTCTTCATGGAATAAACTTTCTCCCAGATAGGTAACTTGATCCTTATCTGGATCAATATGGACCTTGGCAGAGGTTTCTATCTTTCCATTGACCTGTATCTTTTTTTGCTTGAGGACTTGCTTGACTTCTGTCCGACTTCCCACTCCACAGTCCACTAAATATTTATCTAGACGCATGCTTGCCTCCTTCATTCTTCTTATCATTATACCATGAACCGGACTAGGTTTCTTTCCTTTTCTACTTTACAGTCCGTCTAGTTTGTTAGCCCCTCAAGCAATTGGGAAACTTTCATTCTAGAAGGAATTATGATATGATGGTTTCTAGAAAAAAGGAGTGAATGAGAACATGTCTGCAATCGAAACTATTACAAAAGCTGCCCATCTAATTGATATGAATGATATTATCCGCGAGGGCCACCCAACTTTACGTGCTATCGCTGAAGAGGTCACTTTCCCACTGTCAGATCAAGACATTATCCTAGGGGAAAAAATGATGCAGTTCTTGCACCATTCGCAGGATCCTGTCATGGCAGAAAAATTGGGTCTTCGAGGTGGAGTTGGACTAGCGGCCCCTCAGTTAGATATTTCTAAGCGCATCATTGCCGTTCTCGTCCCAAATCCAGAGGACGAAGAAGGAAATCCTCCAAAAGAAGCCTACTCCATCCAAGAAGTCATGTACAATCCTAAAATTGTCTCCCACTCAGTCCAAGATGCGGCTCTAGGAGATGGCGAAGGGTGTCTCTCTGTAGACCGCAATGTTCCTGGTTATGTAGTCCGCCACGCGCGCGTAACGGTAGACTACTATGACAAGACCGGAGAAAAGCACCGTATCAAACTCAAAGGCTACAACTCCATTGTGGTCCAACACGAAATCGACCACATCAATGGCGTTATGTTCTACGATCGGATCAATCCGAAAGATCCTTTCGCTGTCAAAGATGGCATGCTTATTTTAGAATAAGAAAAAAACATAGATCTTTTACAATGGAGACAAACTATTGTTTTACATAAAAACAGTTAGATGATTACCAAAAAATGACTTTTATTTTTTAGTTATTTAAGAAGATCAAAAACTTTCCGCTGTGAGAAAATGCCTGAAACATAATTGTTTCAGGCATTCAGAATTATTGAGACCTTAGGCTCAATAATTAGTCATGGAACTTYDWMRAAGTTCGCTGACGTCCGTACTCACCTAAGGAAAGTTTTTCAGAAGACTTTATCTTCAATCTGAAAGACCAATAGGTCTTTTTTTGTTAGGGTGTGACAGAGAAAGTGGTTGGAATCTCGATGCCATTTTGTAAGAGGGCATCATGATAGAGTTTGTAATAAAGATGGTAAATGGCCACTTGGCTTCCCGACTGGACCATCATGGCGACGCGGAAGGAATAGCGACCCGTTCCCTTTTCGATTTGAGGCCCTAAAATCGTCGGACCATCTAAGATTTCTGGGTGCTTTTGAGCTTGTTCATCATTGACCTGCTGGAAGATTTGATAGATCTTGTCTAAGTCAGTTTGAGCAGAAATCGGCATATCAATGAGGACGCGCTGGTTACCCCGAGAGAGATTGCTGACAACCATAATATTGCGATTGGGTACATAATGCAAGGTCCCATCTGCGTCTCGCACCTGAGTCGTCCGAATGCCCACACTAGAGACGGTTCCAGCGATGGTAATCGGACCATTGGTCAAACGAACGGTATCTCCGACGTCTATCTGACGTTCCAGAAGAATAAAGAACCCATTGACCAAGTCTGATAGGAAGCCCTGTGCTCCTAACCCAATGGCAACCCCTGCAATTCCAGCACCTGCTAAGAGACTAGAGACTGGCAAGCCCAAGATAGAAAGAATCCAGTAGATCAGGATAAAATAGAGGCAGTAATTTAACAAACTCTCTACCAGCCTTAAAATAGTATTCCTACGCGCTTCGTCTTGGCCTACATAATTCAGAGACGGCTTCAAGATGCGTTTCACCAAACTATGGATTAGTTTTTTTGCAAGAAAAAATAAAACGAATAAAATAGCTAACGAAATCAATTTCGAAACCAATTCATCCATGATCTTGGCCCAATCAAACTGACTGACATAGCGAGAAAAAATGTTTTTCATACCTTCTATCACTCTCCTTCTCTCTTTTCCTTGTTTGATTATATCAGATTTTAGCCTTTAGAACCAGCAACCTCATCCTATACTCACCTTGATTATCAAACTTATCTATCGTATAATGGACGGTAAACTTTCAATAAAGGAGGTCCTCATGGTTAAACGACTCATTCAAACTTGGAATAAAACCAACCTGATGAAGCGGATTGCAATCGGAATCTTCGTTGGAGCCCTTTTAGCTCTGCTACTTCCTAAAGCATCTGCAATTGGTCTATTAGGGGAAATCTTTGTAGGAGGCTTGCGAGCTATTGCTCCTCTTCTAGTCTTCGCCCTTGTCGCTAACGCCCTCTCCCAGCACCAAAAGGGAACTCAAACCAATATGAAATCAGTCATTGTCCTCTACCTCCTGGGAACTTTTGCGGCAGCCTTGGTAGCGGTCCTGGTGAACTATCTCTTTCCTATTACCATTTCTTTAACAGGAACTAGTGCTGAAGGAACTTCTCCCGATGGACTAGGGGAAGTCATCAGCAACCTTCTCTTAAAAATCGTGGACAACCCGCTCAATGCCCTTATTCAGGCTAATTATATCGGGATTCTATCCTGGGCCGTCGTCTTTGGTGTTGCTATGAGAGAAGCGAGTGAGCACAGCAAGGACCTCCTTCAAACCCTGGCAGATATAACTTCCAAGATTGTCGAATGGATCATTAACCTTGCGCCATTTGGGATTCTTGGCTTGGTCTATACAACGATTGCAGGACAAGGATTTGATGGACTTAAAAGCTATGGCCTCCTCTTACTTCTCTTGGTTGGCACCATGTTCTTCGTCGCTCTAGTCATCAACCCGATTTTTGTCTACATCATGATTCGCAAAAATCCTTATCCGCTCGTCTTCAAATGTCTACGAGTCAGTGGACTGACCGCCTTCTTTACTAGAAGCTCTGCTGCTAACATCCCTGTCAATATGAAGCTATGTAAGGAACTGGGTCTCAATCCTGATACTTACTCGGTCTCTATCCCTCTAGGATCTACTATTAATATGGCCGGAGCTGCCGTTACCATTAATACCTTGACCCTTGCTGCTGTCAACACCTTAGGCATTCAGGTCGATTTTGGGACTGCCCTGGTCCTCAGTGTCGTAGCAGCTGTTTCAGCCGGTGGGGCTTCTGGAGTAGCCGGTGGCTCCCTCCTCTTGATTCCTGTCGCTTGCAGCCTCTTTGGTATCGACAATGATATCGCTATGCAAGTGGTTAGTGTAGGCTTCATTATCGGTGTTATCCAAGATTCTTGTGAAACAGCCCTCAACTCATCAACAGACGTCCTCTTTACAGCCATTTCTGAAATGAAAGATTGGCCCAAAGAAAAACGCTATTAAGACAGAAAGACCAGATCACACGATCTGGTCTATTTCTTTTTCTTAAAATATCGTTTGCTTTCCTTTAGAACAATAGGCGATAAGGCTAACAAGGCGATGAGATTCGGCAAGGCCATCAGTCCATTCACAATATCAGCAATGATCCAGACCAACTCCAACTGAAGAAAGCCTCCTACTCCCACCATCAGGATAAACAGAAGACGGTAATAGGGAATGAGTTTGACACCCGCCAAAAATTCGACACAGCGTTCACCATAATAAGACCAACCCAAAATGGTCGTCGTCGCAAACAAGACCAAACAAAGAGTCAGAATGATCCCACCGATGTGGCCAAAGGTCGAGATAAAGACCTGTTGGGTCAAATCACTCCCAACTTGCCCCACTGTTGTCCACTGGCCAGATACTAAAATAGCTAGACCAGTTAGGCTACAAATAATTATGGTATCGATGAAGGTCCCGGTCATAGAAATCAAACCTTGCTCTACTGGCTCTTCCGTCTTCGCCGCAGCTGCTGCAATCGGTGCCGATCCCAGTCCTGACTCATTGGAGAACACTCCACGCGCCACCCCTTTTTGAATCGCCTCTTTCACCAAGGCTCCAGAAAAACCACCTATAGCCGCGGTTCCTGTAAAAGCACCTTGGAAAACTTGAGATAGAACGGTCGGCACTTGGTCCAGATTCAAGACAATAATGTAAACTGTCGCGAAGATATAAGCTGCAGCCATAAAAGGAACCACCTTTTCGGAAACCTTGGAAATCCAATGAATTCCCCCAAATATAACAGCCGAAACGATTCCTGCAATGACCAGACTAGCGACTTGAGGGGAAAGTTGAAAACTAGTCTTCAAAGCGCCCGTAATGGCATTCACCTGGGTCATGGTTCCAATCCCAAAGAGAGCCACCAAGACACCTGCCAGGGCAAAGAAGATGGCAAGGGGACGCCATTTCTCTCCCATCCCATGGAGAATATAGTACATGGGCCCTCCTGAAATATGACCATTGTCATCCTTGGTCCGGTAGCGAATGGCCAACAAACCTTCTGCATACTTGGTCGCCATCCCAAAGAAGGCCGCCATCCACATCCAAAAGAGGGCACCTGGACCTCCTGTCTGAATAGCTGTCGCTACTCCGACAATATTTCCTGTCCCAACTGTCGCCGCCAAGGCTGTTGCCAAGGCTCCGAAGCTAGAGATATCCCCTTCTCCTTGATCTTCTGTAAAAATGAGCCGAAAGGCTTGGGGTAAACGAAAAACTTGAAGCAAGCCCAAGCGGAAGCTCAGATAAATCCCAGTCCCCACCAAGAGGATCAAAAGGGGAGCCCCCCAGACCACATTATCTACTTGTTTAAAAAATGCCAGCCAATTTGTCATCCTTATCTATTTCTCCTTTTATCATTTGTCTAGCTTTAGAAAGGGATAGCCATCCACTTCCTCCACATCATCTATCCAATCATCCAAGGAGAAAAAGAAAGAGCACATGTCAAAACATGTACTCTGGTGCTCCAAATAAAAACCAAAAAGGCTTCTATCTTTTGCTCTGTCCTTTTACCTGAGAGTTTGAGTAGAATGCTCTACCTTGCCCCTTCGGTGCCTTTACGGTCTCTCCAGAGTTCCGTCCATTTCACAGTCATAGGAAGGCCCTACTTCTGAAAAACTTCATCCGGTATGATGTTCAATTTGTTCTATTTTAGCATAATTTGAAAAGAAGGTCAATGTTTTCAGAAACTACCCTGAAAATAGTACAACTTAACCCAACTAGTCACTCAAAGAGAAATGGTTGGTCATCAGGTTGCTAGCATCCAACAAGACCTTATCCAATAAGCGATCCGTCGCTTCTTGAATCTGATCACTCATTTCCTGATTTTCTCTTTCGAAATCAACGGTTTGTCCTGCTGCCAAGGCTTGATCCACTCGTCCAATCCGGGCATGCCCAAGTGCCATAGTACTTTCTTGGTAATCTTCTAAATCTCCAACATGATGACTATAGTGGGCATCTGCCAGACCAGCAATGATCCGATTGGTCCAATAGAAGGAATCTGTCGTCACTTTTTCTGTCGTATTGGCAAAATAATCCGGTGTCGTATCGACCTGGGTAAAGAATGGAACCGCCGTATTAAAAGGCATAGACCCATAGCAAAGCCATTGAATCCCGGTTGTCTCTTGAGGACGATTTGGCCGCAATTGGAGAATGGCCGTCTGGCTGGTCCGGTTAATGCCAATGGTACGGAAGGTCCGACGACTATGACTATCCCCTTCTAAACCGTAAGGATCATAGGCTGAATCCTGGTAGTGACTGCTGAGGACATATTTGACATCTTCAATCGTAATCTTGCGGTAAGGTTTTTGACACCAAGGAAGGAAGAAGGAACGAGGATCTTGCTCCACTTCTGGGTTGAGGAACCGTTGAATATCCCAAGCCCGTGGTGTATTGTAATGACGATCCTTGTCTCGTTGGCTCCCAAAAGCATAACGAGGGTTAAAAGACGAACCGTCAAAATCCAAGGCCAGGTGATGGCGTTCCACAAAATCTTTCAAATCTGGATTACACAAGAACTCTTCTGGGCGATCAAACTCAAAGCGATCACTTCCCAATTGATTGGGATTGGTCACATAGGCATCGTCTGGAACACGGCGGGCCATCCAGTGATGACCTCCGATAGTTTCCAACCACCAGATTTCATGGACATCGCTGATAGCCACTCCATTAGACTCATAGGTTCCGTATTCTTCTAGGAGTTTCCCCAAGCGAAGGACTCCTTCTCGGGCAGTCTGGACATAAGGAAGAACCAAGGTCAGCATGTCTTCCTCCCCGATTCCACTTTCCACCAGAGGATCCGCTCCCAAGACCCGGCTATTGGTCGTAATGGTCTCTGTCTCACTCATGGCCACATTGTAACGATTGATCCCCGCTTCTCCCCAGATACCATCTTTTGGAATGGCATCTGGAACAGCTGTGTAACGAACAGGGTTATCTGGCAGGTCTAACTCAAAAGGAGATAGGACCGACCGATAATGACGGGGTTGATCCTCTGGCTGAACAACGATAAATTTCTTAGGAGTAAACACTCCGTTTTGAGAGTCTTCCGTGCGAGCTACAATGGTTGAACCATCATAACTGGCATCTTTTCCGACAAGTATGGTAGTACAAGAATCGGACGAACGATTAGGGGTCATATGCTTTCCTTCTTTCCGTTTAAACTGACTGTATTATAGCAAAAAGCGTGCCTGATTAAAAGGCACGACTGACTCTTTGCTTATTTAAAGGTCACAATTGTCGCTCCGCTTCCTCCTGCATTTTGAGGAGCGTACTCGAAGCTTTTGACATGCTTATTGCGACGGAGGTACTTGGTAACTCCTTCCCGGATGACCCCAGTTCCGATACCGTGGATGATATCGACTTGGGCCATATTATTGAGAAGGGCTTGGTCGATAAAGCTGTCCAATTCTTCCATGGCTTCCTCATACCGTTTGCCACGAAGGTCCAAGCGAGCCCGAGGTCCATTGGCATTGGAACGTTTGACTACGTGGACCTGGTGTTTTTTCGGTTGAGAAGCATCTTTTTCAGCTTTCAACAGATTAAATTCTTTTTCTTCCAAGGTCATCTTGATCAGTCCCACTTGGGCTTCCCAACGACCATCCTTGAGCTGCTTGGTAAGACTTCCTCTTTGTCCATAGCTGATGACCAAGATCTCGTCTCCGACTTTTGGAGCACGGGCTTTCTTAGCCTGTTTCAAGACCTTGTTTTTCGATAGATCGACTGTTTCTGGGGCCAATTTTTTCAACTGAGACTTGGCTTCAATAATTTCATGGGGCTTGAGTTGCGATTTGGCATGAAGACCTTGCAAAATCTGATCGCTTTCTGCTAGAGCAAGATCCACAATTTCTTGCGCTTCTTTACGCGCCTTGTTGAGCTCTGTTTCCCGCTCTCGGGTCAACTCATTGTACAATTTCTTGAGGACGCGGTTGAATTTCAGATTTTCCTGTTCAACATCTCGGATGGACTCGAGTCGTTTGCGACTTTCTAGGGTCTGAGCTTCCAACTTTTCAATGATGCGGTTGACATCCCGATCCTGATTGGTCAACCCCTGCGCTTGACGAACAATCACTTCTGACAAGCCTAGACGACGCGCGATTTCAAAGGCATTGGAACGTCCTGGTACCCCCTGCATAAACCGATAGGTCGGACGCAGGCTGTCCGTATCAAATTCCATGCTGGCATTTTGAACACCAAGTGTCTCAATCCCATAGGCCTTAAGTTCTGGATAGTGGGTGGTCGCCATGGTCTTGATCCCTCGTAAGCGGAGATCTTCTAGGATGGCGATCGCCAGTGAAGCCCCTTCCTGAGGATCCGTTCCAGCTCCCAACTCATCCAGCAAGACAAAGGATTCCTCATCGACCTGCTCCAAAATAGAGACAATATTGGTCATGTGACTGGAGAAGGTAGACAGGCTCTGCTCGATCGACTGCTCATCCCCGATATCAGAGAAGATTTGCGTGAAGACAGCTACCTTACTCCCAGCATCTGCTAGGATTGGCAAGCCCGACTGGGCCATTAATTGGGCTAGTCCCAGGGTCTTGAGCATGATGGTCTTCCCACCCGTATTCGGTCCGGTAATCACAATCTCTGTGAGGTCTTTGCCAAAGTGGATATCATTAGGAACAGCCTTCTCAATCAAGGGATGGCGAACCTGCAAGAGCTGAATCTCCCCTTGATCTGACAAGGTTGGAATAGTTCCTTTTCGGTCCTGTAAAAAGCGATGTTTGGCCCGAACGAGGTCAATATGACCGATCAGCCAAGCATTGTTTCGGATTTCCCCCGCATGAGGACGAAGGAGGTTTGAAATTTCTTCCAAGATCCGGAGCATCTCGAAGCGTTCATCTGCACGATGGTTGGCAATATCTTCATTAAGATTGACGACCGCTCGAGGTTCGATATAGACGGTATTTCCACTGGCTGAAATATCGTGCACCACACCGGCAATCCGATTGCGGTAGGTGTTTTTGACTGGCAAGACATTTCGTCCATTCCGACTCGCTACGACCTGATCAGCCAGCATTTCGGACTTGGTCTTCAACAATTCTTGTAAAATGTCTCGCACTTGGTGTTCATTCTCTTGAATCCGTCGACGAATTTTTGCCAAGGTTTCACTGGCAAAGTTTTCAATAAATCCTGCCTCATTAATGGCATGGAGACTTCCCTGCAACTGTGGAAGGTCGACTAGATTTTCAAATATCCGATCCAGTTTTTCCAAGCGGACATTTTCTAATTCATCATAAAAATTTCGCAATTCATGGGTCACGCGCAGGACTTTCTTGACCGCTAACAATTCATCGATATTGAGCGATGTTTCTAGTTCTAAACGCTTGGTCACTGGACGAATTTCTTGGATGGTGGGCACGCTAAAGTGCGGATGCTCCACAAATATCTGAGCCATATCCGCCATTTCAAGAAAGGCGGTTTCAATTGCTTCTTTTTTTGTAAGTGGGGCTAATTCCTGCAACTCCACTTCGCCCTGCTCCGTTTGCAAATAGGGCTCTACTAAGTTTTTGACTTTTTGAAACTCTAAGGTTTCGAGAATTTTTTGATTCATGTTTCTCCACAACAGAAAAGGAGGCTGATTTTGGTCTGAGCCTCCCCTTCCTTTCTATAATATCTCTCATGAACTGTTAGACATGATGAGAAGTGATTACGCACCTAAGATTTTTACAACCCAAAGTTGTTTCAAGAGGCCTGCTGTAAGGGGGCTATGCTGCACCATAAATCGAATGAGGAAACTTCCATGGAGTCGATCTTGAATGGTTGCCATGGGGATGGTTGACAAAATCGTGAATCCCATTTGCAGAACAAAGTAGGTTACTAGAACAGCTAGCACACCACTGGCAATCTGAAACGGATACTCCTCCCATTTTTCAGGCGTTGGAATCAAGGGAATAAAGAGTCCAATCACTCGACCTATCGCATAGACTAAAACAAACAAGATGAAGTAAGCCAAACCAGCGTAAAAAACTTTGTCTAAGTGAAAGAGTTGGTCTGCACCATAAAAATAGCTTTTTGAAGCTTGTGTTGCACTCGAAAATGGAATCCATAGACTAATGGTTTTTGCCAAGGACTGATAGCCTGATCCTGCGACCAACATGGCCACAATCATGGTTAAAAAATAATATCCTTGAAGCAAAATCCCTCGTGAATACCCAATATAAAAACTCCAAGCTAGGATGAATAAAATCAGGATTGAAAACATGCAACTCCCCTTAATTAGATGATCTACCGACTAGGCCATCTAGGGCCTTGCGACGAAAATCTTCCAATTCTTTTTCCTTATCGTCAAACTCAATCTCACGACTCAATTGTGTTGACAAACTATTGATTGCTAGTAAAATGGCCAGGGTCTCATCATCAGCAGCTGGCATTTGTTCTTTAATCGCTTCATATTTTTCTTTCGCGACCCGTTCAACCTCTTCCATAAAGAGATTATCATGATTAGTTGTAAGAGTCAGCGATTTATTACCGAAAGTAAATTTGTATCTATTTAAGCTGGACATAAAAAATCACCTCACGATATTATATCAAAATCTAGCCCGCTTGTCAGTAGGAAAATCCCCTTCCCATAGGAAATACCGGACACTAGGGCCACGGTTTAACTTTTTTCGACTCAAGCGTGATACAATAGAGAAAGTAGGAAAGGACGTGTAAAATGACTATCTATGATTTCACTGTAATGGCCCAAGATGGGAGCCCCTTCTCCCTCGAAGCATACCGAGGCCAAGTACTCCTCATCGTCAATACTGCAACAGGTTGCGGTCTGACTCCTCAATACCAGGGATTGCAAGAGCTCTATGAGCGCTACCATGATCAAGGATTTGAAATCCTTGACTTTCCATGCAATCAATTTATGGGCCAAGCACCGGGAAGTGCGGAGGAGATTAATCAATTTTGTAGCCTCCATTACCGAACCAGCTTCCCACGTTTCGCAAAAATAAAAGTCAATGGGAAAGAAGCCAGCCCCCTCTACCAATGGTTAAAAGAACAAGCTAGTGGTCCCTTGGGCTCCCGCATTGAATGGAATTTCGCCAAATTCTTGATCAATCGCCAAGGCCAAGTCATCCACCGCTTCTCTTCAAAAACTGATCCTCAAGCAATTGAAGCTAGCCTAAAAGAAGTTCTTTCAGACTAAATTTGACTGGTCTTTTTCTGGCCTTTCATCTAGCTTTTATGATACAATAAGGGTTATGGAAACAATTACATTGTCCCCTCAAAACGAGGACATCCAAGCATTTGTTCGTCAGCACCAAGACCACCTGCTACCTTCAAAAAATCCATATATCCGATATTTTTTTAAGGCTCCTGGTGCAACCATTTCGATTTACACATCAGGAAAGGTTGTCCTACAAGGTAATCAGGCCACGCGCTATGCTGCCTTCTTCGGTTACCAACAAGATCCGATAGACCAAGCACTTGCCAGACAAGACTTCCCCTTAATCGGAACGGATGAAGTTGGAAACGGTTCTTACTTTGGAGGGCTTGCCGTCGTGGCTTCACTAGTCAGCCCGGAGCAACATGCCCGCTTAAAAAGTCTAGGAGTTGGGGATTCTAAAACCTTAGATGATCGAAAAATTCGAGCTCTCGCACCAATCCTCAAACAAGAAATCCCGCATCAGGCCTTACTGCTGACACCTAAAAAATACAATCAGGTCATCGCCTCTGGCTACAATGCGGTATCTGTCAAGGTTGCTCTTCACAATCAAGCCATTTTTTTGCTCTTGCAACAAGGGGCAAAAGCTCAAAAGATTGTAGTCGATGCCTTTACGACCAAGAAAAACTATGATCGCTATGTTCAAGCAGAAGCGAATCAGGTCCCACAAGTCGTCACCCTAGAAGAGAAGGCCGAAGGAAAATACTTGTCAGTAGCTGTGAGTTCCATTATTGCCCGTGACCTCTTCCTCCAAAATCTGGAAGATTTGAGTCAAGAACTCGGCTACACCCTTCCTAGTGGGGCTGGTGCGCCCTCAGACAAGGTAGCTGCTCAACTATTAAAGGCCTATGGCATTCAAGCCCTTGACTACAGTGCCAAACTTCATTTTAAAAATACAGAAAAAGCAAAAAAATTGATAGAAAGATAAAGCATGAAACGTTCAAAAAAATCAAATAATCCAGTCCGTTCTTTCCTGAAAGAATGGGCGCTCTTCGGCCTCATTATTGGAGGCATTATTCTCTCTCGTATTTATCTGTGGACGCCTGTCCGTGTCGATGGCCATTCTATGGATCCGACCTTGGCAGATAGTGAATACCTTCTCGTTATCAATAAACTGCCTATCGACCGTTTTGATATCGTGGTCGCTAGTGAAACAGAAAATGGAAAAACCAAAGAAATCGTTAAACGGGTCATTGGACTCCCTGGTGAGACCATCGAGTACAAAAACGATGTCCTCTATATCAACGGCAAAGAAACTGACGAGCCTTACTTGAAAGACTACATTCAAAAATTTAAAGAAGATAAATTGCAATCAACCTATTCTGGAAAAGGGTTCGAAGAAAATGGAGAACTCTTCCGCCAAATGGCACAGATTGCCGAAGCTTTCACCGTTGATAGAGATGGAAGTGCGACCTTCACGAAAAAGCTCTTGGATGATGAGTATCTACTCCTTGGTGATGATCGAATCGTTTCAAAAGATAGCCGCCAGGTGGGGGCTTTCAAGAAGGAACAAATCAAAGGAGAAGCCGTCCTTCGCCTCTGGCCACTCCTTCCATTCCAGACTTATTAACCCATGATGAGGTTGGGACTCTTGTTCCAATCTCTTTCAATATCTTCATGAGAGATAAGCTCTCTCAGACCATTACTTAAAAGGAAACTCTGCATGGAATACTATTTCTCAGGAACCATTGAGCGGGTCATTTTTGAAAATCAAAGTAGTTTTTTCCGTATCTTATTGTTGGATATCAATGATACAGATGCAGAGGACTATGATGACTTTGACATTATCGTTACTGGAACGATGGCAGATATCGTCGAAGGAGAAGATTATACCTTCTGGGGAGAACTGGTCCATCATCCGAAATATGGCCAACAGTTGCAAATGAATCGCTATGAACGAGCCAAACCCACTAGCAAAGGCTTGGTGAAATACTTTTCTAGCGACCATTTTAAAGGTATCGGACTCAAAACGGCCCAAAAAATCGTGGATCTCTATGGCGAGGATACCATTGATAAAATTCTGCAAGCACCTGAAAAACTGGCCTCTATCTCCGGACTTTCTAAAAAGAATCGCGAGGCCTTTGTCGAAAAACTACAGCTCAACTATGGTACGGAACGGGTCCTCGCCCAACTTGCTAACTATGGCATCCCTAATAAACTAGCCTTCCAAATCCAGGATTTCTACAAGGAAGAAACCTTGCAAATCGTCGAATCAGCTCCTTATCAACTGGTCGAAGACATTCAAGGAATGGGCTTTAAAATTGCCGACCAATTAGCAGAAGAATTAGGGATTGCCAGTGATGCACCTGAACGCTTTCGAGCTGGACTGGTTCATAGTCTTTTAACCCTCTCCTTAGAAACAGGGGACACCTACGTTGAAGCCAAAGAATTGCTCCAAGCCACCATCCAACTCTTAGAAGCATCTCGTCCAGTCGAGCTCGATCCAGCCAGCGTCGCCCAAGAATTGGCCAGTCTCATCGAAGAAGACAAGGTGCAAAACATTGACACTAAGATTTTCAACAACAGCCTCTTCTTTGCAGAAGAAGGGATCCGAAGCCATATCGGTCGCCTGTTAGAAAAAGGAAAGCAAGAATCTTTCGACCCAGAAAAAATCGAACAAACGATTGATGACATTGAAGAAGATCTCCACATACACTACGACCCCATCCAACGGAAGGCTATCCAAGAAGCCATCCAGCAAAAGGTCTTTGTCCTTACAGGTGGACCAGGAACGGGGAAAACAACTGTTATCAATGGGATCATCGGGACCTATGCCCGCCTGCACCAATTAGACCTTCGCAAGAAATCTCAATTACCGATCCTCTTAGCTGCTCCAACCGGTCGAGCAGCCCGTCGAATGAGTGAACTGACGGGTCTTCCGAGCGCCACCATTCATCGTCACTTAGGAATGACGGGAGACGACGACACGAGTCACTTGGACGATTATCTCGATGCGGATTTTATCATTGTCGATGAATTCTCTATGGTGGATACTTGGCTGGCTAATCAGCTTCTCAGCAATATCTCCTCCAATACCAAACTCTTAATCGTTGGTGATGCCGATCAGCTTCCTTCTGTGAGTCCTGGACAAGTCTTGTCCGATCTCCTACAGATCCCCAGCATCCCTAAAGTCAAACTGGAACACATCTTCCGTCAAAGTGAAGATTCGACCATCGTCACTTTGGCCAGTCAGATTCGTAAAGGCCACCTGCCTTCAGATTTCACAGAGAAAAAACCTGATCGTTCCTACTTTGAAGCGCCGAGTGAGCTCATCGCTCCCATGATTGAAAAAATCACCAGCGCTGCCCTTCGCAACGGCATTCCGGCCCGAGACATCCAGGTCCTCGCTCCGATGTATCGAGGTTCTGCAGGCATTGACCAGATTAACAGTCTCATGCAAGAGCTTCTCAATCCATTAGAAACGGGTGCTCTATTCTTTCAAACACTGGATTGCCAGTATCGAAATGGTGACAAGGTCATCCACCTGGTCAATGATGCCGAAAGCAATGTCTTTAACGGTGATATTGGCTACATCACCGACCTCTTGCCAGCTAAGTATACCGAATCCAAGCAAGATGAGCTCACCATCCAATTTGATGGCAATGAATTGGTCTACCCCCGCAATGAATGGTACAAGATTCGCCTAGCTTATGCCATGAGCATCCACAAGTCACAGGGAAGCGAATTTCCTGTGGTCATTCTGCCCTTGACCAATCAGAGTCGGCGCATGCTCCAACGCAATCTGATCTACACGGCCATCACCCGCTCCAAAAGCAAACTCATCCTCCTGGGAGAATACACTGCATTTGACTTTGCGACAAAAAATACCGGAACCGCTCGAAAAACCTATCTGATTGAGCGTTTTTCGGATGGGCTTCCTCAAGGTAGAGACTCTTCCTCACATAGTCCTGTCCATCTGGAAGAGCCTATTAAAAAAACTGAGCCCCAAAGGGAGCTCTTCTCAGTTGAAAACCGCTCTGACTCACCTGCTTCCCAAGCTTCTCAACAAGGCTATCGATTAACAGAGGACAATTACTTAAGCATTGATCCCATGATTGGCCTCACCGAGGAAGAGATTCAACAGTTCTTCAAAAACTAGCTAAAAATTCCCCGTAGGTCAAGTATACCTACGGGGTTTCTTCTATTAGAGATCCTTCATGGGTTTCCCGAGACTCGGAAGAAAAATTAGTGAGGGTCACCCCTAAAAGGCGAATACCTGAGGAGTTACTTTCTAGGCTCTGGTAGAGCTCCTGGGCCAGTCTCTGAATGACTTCAGGGTCTCTGGTTGCTTCCTCTAAACTTCGTCTCTTGGTCAAGGTCGTAAAATCGGCATAACGAATCTTGAGCACCAAGGTCTTACCAATTTTCTGATGATTGGCCAAACTGTTCGCTACCTTTTCAGATAGGTTGGCTAATTCTTTTAGCACATCATCCTCGGCCACCAGCAATTTTCGGTAGGTGCGTTCCTTCCCAATGGACTTACGAATGCGATTGCTCTTGACCGGACTGTTATGGATTCCCCGAGCCTTTCGATAGAGATCAAAACCAAAGCGACCGAAGTGATCGATGAGAGTCATTTCCGGTACTTCTAAGAGATCTGAACCAGTATAAATTCCCAAATCATGAAGTCGCTCCACTGTCCGTTTTCCCACACCATGAAACTTAGCTACATCCAGCTGACTTAAAAAGTCTTGAGCTTGCTCGGGTAAAATGACGGTCAGTCCCTGAGGCTTCTGGTAATCACTGGCAATTTTTGCTAGAAATTTATTGTAGGAAACTCCGGCAGAAGCAGTTAGGTGCAATTCATTCCAAATATCATGCTGAATCAAGCGGGCTACCTTGACAGCAGACTGAAGACCAAGCTTATTGTTGGTCACATCCAGATAGGCTTCATCAATGCTCATGGGCTCAATCAAATCGGTATAGCGTTTAAATATTTCTCTGACTTGGAGACCGACAGCCTGGTACTTCTCGTAGTTGCCAGGGATGAAAACTGCCTGAGGACACCGTTCATAGGCCTCTTTGGAACTCATAGCCGAATGGACCCCATATTTTCTGGCTTCGTAATTGCAAGTCGATACCACTCCTCTTCCACCAGACAAACGGGGATCATGACCAATGATGACAGGCTTTCCCTTCAATTCAGGATGGTCTCGCTCTTCAACGGACGCAAAAAAGGCATCCATATCAATATGAATGATCTTACGGCTCGTATCATTTACTAAAGGAAATATGAGCATGGGTAACCTCCTCTTTCATTATATCCCTATCACCGATTTTTTCCCACTAATTTCCACCACTCCAAAGGCAAAGATATAATACAGTTTATTAACATATGCCCTTCTGTATTATAAAAGAATCCAAAATCTTTTTGCTATTCCCTTTGTGAAACCGATTTCCATATGGTATACTACTATTGTAAGTGCAACAGATTTGTTGCTAGAAAGACAAAAGAGGATTTAAACATGGTTGTTAAAACAGTTGTTGAAGCACAAGACATTTTTGACAAAGCCTGGGAAGGCTTCCAAGGTGAAGACTGGAAAGAAAGAGCCAGTGTCTCACGCTTTGTACAAGCTAACTACACTCCATATGATGGAGACGAAAGCTTCCTAGCTGGCCCAACAGAACGTTCACTTCACATCAAGAAGATTGTTGAAGAAACAAAAGCACACTACGAAGAAACTCGTTTCCCATACGATACTCGTCCAACTTCTATCGCTGATATCGCAGCTGGATACATCGACAAAGAAAACGAAGTGATCTTCGGTATCCAAAACGATGAATTGTTCAAATTGAACTTCATGCCTCGTGGTGGTATCCGTATGGCGGAAACTACTTTGAAAGAAAATGGATATGAGCCAGATCCAGCTGTGCATGAAATCTTCACTAAATATGTAACGACAGTTAACGACGGTATCTTCCGTGCTTATACTACAAACATCCGTCGTGCACGTCACGCTCACACAGTAACTGGTCTTCCAGATGCATACTCACGTGGACGTATCATCGGGGTTTATGCTCGTTTGGCCCTTTACGGAGCTGACTACTTGATGGCTGAAAAAGCAAACGACTGGAACGCGATTACTGAAATCGATGAAGAATCAATCCGTCTTCGTGAAGAAGTAAACCTTCAATACCAAGCACTTCAAGAAGTTGTTAAATTGGGTGACCTTTATGGTGTAGACGTACGTCGTCCTGCCTTCGATACAAAAGAAGCAATCCAATGGACAAACATCGCCTTCATGGCTGTCTGCCGTGTGATCAACGGTGCTGCTACTTCTCTTGGACGTGTGCCAATCGTTTTGGATATCTACGCTGAACGTGACTTGGCTCGTGGTACTTACACTGAGTCTGAAATCCAAGAATTCGTTGATGATTTCGTTATGAAATTGCGTACTGTTAAATTTGCTCGTACAAAAGCTTACGACCAATTGTACTCAGGTGACCCAACCTTCATCACAACTTCTATGGCTGGTATGGGTAACGACGGACGTCACCGTGTTACTAAGATGGACTTCCGTTTCTTGAACACTTTGGACAACATCGGTAACTCTCCAGAACCAAACTTGACAGTTCTTTGGACTGACAAATTGCCATACAGCTTCCGTCGCTACTGTATGCACATGAGCCACAAACACTCTTCTATCCAATACGAAGGTGTAACAACAATGGCGAAAGACGGATACGGTGAAATGAGCTGTATCTCATGTTGCGTATCTCCACTTGACCCAGAAAACGAAGAACAACGCCACAACATCCAGTACTTCGGTGCTCGTGTAAACGTGCTTAAAGCTCTTCTTACTGGTTTGAACGGTGGTTACGACGACGTTCATAAAGACTACAAAGTATTTGACATCGATCCTATCCGTGACGAAGTTCTTGAATTCGAATCTGTTAAAGCAAACTTCGAAAAATCACTTGACTGGTTGACTGACACTTACGTAGATGCTTTGAACATCATCCACTACATGACTGATAAGTACAACTACGAAGCTGTTCAAATGGCCTTCTTGCCAACTCACCAACGCGCTAACATGGGATTCGGTATCTGTGGATTCGCTAACACTGTTGATACTTTGTCAGCAATCAAATACGCTACTGTTAAACCAATCCGTGACGAAGATGGCTACATCTACGATTACGAAACAATCGGTGAATACCCACGTTGGGGTGAAGATGACCCACGTTCTAACGAATTGGCAGAATGGTTGATCGAAGCTTACACTACTCGTCTTCGCAGCCACAAACTTTACAAGAATGCAGAAGCTACAGTTTCACTTTTGACTATCACTTCTAACGTTGCTTACTCTAAACAAACTGGTAACTCACCAGTCCACAAAGGGGTATACCTCAACGAAGATGGTTCTGTGAACACAAGCAAATTGGAATTCTTCTCACCAGGTGCCAACCCATCTAACAAAGCTAAAGGTGGATGGTTGCAAAACTTGAACTCACTTGCTAGCCTTGACTTTGGTTACGCAGCTGACGGTATCTCACTCACTACTCAAGTGTCACCTCGTGCTCTTGGTAAAACTCGTGACGAACAAGTAGACAACTTGGTAACTATCCTTGATGGATACTTCGAAAACGGTGGACAACACGTTAACTTGAACGTTATGGACTTGTCAGACGTTTATGAAAAGATCATGAGCGGTGAAGACGTTATCGTTCGTATCTCTGGATACTGTGTAAACACTAAATACCTCACTCCAGAACAAAAAACTGAATTGACACAACGTGTCTTCCACGAAGTTCTTTCTATGGATGATGCATTGAGCTAAGATTCAAATAGATTTTTCAAACCAGTCGGAAACGGCTGGTTTTTTCTTGTCCTGTCTTGACTAAATCCGTGGTAACACTAGTACAAATCAGTGAAATTTTGATATAATGGAAGCAATCTATTAACAGAACAGGAAGAACAATGGAAGCGTCTAAAGATATGGACCGCGTGATTGATGTCCTCATGTTGGCAGGAACCCTCCTTTTAGAGAGTGGTTCTGAAATCCATCGGGTGGAGGATACCATGATCCGGATTGCTCATTCTCAAGGAATCGATGATTGCAATGCCTTAGCGATGCCAGTCGCTATTTTCTTTTCAATCGAAAATGCCAATATCACGCGGATGAAGCGGATCCTGCGGACCAATTACAATATCGAGAAGGTCTGTGATGTCAATCAGATTTCTCGCCAATTAGTCTCTGGGCACATCAATCTCGAAGAAGCCTACCAAGCCTTGATCCAATTGAAGCAGAAGGCAGTGCCTTATACCAATCTACAGTTAACCATTGCGGCTACTCTAAGTGCTCCTTTTTTCTCCATTATGTTTGGCGGGAATTTTTATGATGCGATAGGAGCAGGTATTGCGACTGTCTTTGCCTATGCTTTCTCTCTAGTAGTTGAGAAATACGTGCGCATCCCTTTTGCCACTGCTTTTGCGGCAGCCTTTGTCTTTGGCTTTTTGGCCCATATTTGGGCCCGCTATAGTGGTTTTCCTTCCAATACCGATCTCATAATTGCTGGTTGTGTCATGCCTTTCGTTCCTGGGATTGCCATGACCAATGCCGTCAGGGATCTGATGAACAACCACCTCAACTCTGGGATGAGTAAACTCTTTGAGACCCTGCTCATTACTCTTGCCCTTGGTGCCGGAACGACCGTCGCTCTTGTCCTTATGAAATAGAATCATGAATCTAATCGAATTTTTAATCCAAGCCGTGGCGAGTTTGATTGCCATCATTACCTTTTTAATCGTCCTCAACGTGCAACGTTCCATGCTACTCCCTGGAGGAATTTTAGGGATGGCTATTTGGTTGCTCTACTATATCTTGAAAGGACCTACCAATGTTATCATTGCGACTTTTATCGCCGCCATTGTCGGTTCTTGTATCAGTCAAATTTTAAGTATCATCTACAAGACGCCTGTCGTTGTCTTTATGCTAGCTATTCTCGCTCCTTTGGTTCCTGGATATATTTCCTATCGGACCACCTCCTTCTTTGTTAGTGGCCAATATCAGCAAGCCGTGACCAGTGTGACCCTAGTTGTTATTCTGGCCTTGGTTATCTCTATCGGTATGGCTAGCGGGTCTGTCGTCTTGAAACTCTACCATTCTTACCAACGCCATCAAAAAAGAAAAATGACCAATGCCAACTAGCATTGGTTTTCTAAATTTTTATATGTAATCGCTTGCATTTTTATTTAAAAGGAGTACAATGATAGTGAAAAAAACAAATCCTTTAAAGTATGCGAGGTGATGTATGATGCTAAACAAGTATATCAAGTATCTTCCTTGGATGATCCTAGGAGCCCTCCCCTCCTATCAATCAGCGACTATCTATGCCCGTAATTCATTTGACTTGTTCTATCTGACCTTGAACTTTCTGATTGTATACATCGCTTTAATCGTCTTCTACGAAAATGTTCTAAGAGACAAATGCAAAGAGCTCTTCATACGAATCATGAGCAATCCTAAAAAAGATAAGCAAGCATAAGAGTTGAAAAGCCATCTAGGGATGGCTTTTTTGTTTTTCGTCCTCTTTTTTTCAAAAAATCCCCTTGCCCAACTCGGTCCTAAGAATGATTTCCAAACTGTTCTGGCTTTTTCAAGGGAGTTTTGCTCTCAAATATGGTAAAATAGTAACGAAATATACTAGTAGATATCAAATTAAAAGAGGTTATTTATGACAATCGGTATTGATAAGATTGGATTTGCGACCAGCCAGTATGTCTTGCGCTTAAGTGAGCTAGCGGCTGCTCGAAATACAGATCCAGAAAAACTCAGTAAAGGGCTCTTATTGAAAGAACTGAGTATTGCCCCTATTACAGAGGATATCGTCACACTTGGAGCAAGTGCCAGCCATAGTATTTTAACCGAAGAAGAAAAAGAAGAAATTGATATGGTCATCCTGGCGACCGAGTCAGGAATTGACCAGAGTAAGGCTGCTGCTGTTTTCGTTCACGGTCTCCTAGGAATCCAACCCTTTGCTCGGAGCTTTGAAATGAAGGAAGCCTGCTATGCTGCAACGGCCGCTTTGGACTATGCTAAGCTTCATGTTGAAAAGTTCCCACAGAGCAAGGTCTTGGTCATTGCCAGCGATATTGCAAAATATGGGATCGACACCCCTGGAGAGCCGACTCAAGGAGCTGGATCTGTCGCTATGCTAGTGACGCAGAACCCACGTATCCTAGCCTTTAATGATGATAATGTAGCTCAGACCCGTGACGTCATGGATTTCTGGCGTCCCAACTACTCCAGTACACCCTTTGTCAATGGGATTTATTCGACCCAACAGTACTTGGATTGCCTGAAAACAACTTGGACAGAGTATCAAAAACGGACTGGTTTGACCTTGGATGATTTTGCGGCGGTCTGCTTCCACCTGCCTTATCCTAAGCTCGCCCTCAAGGGCTTAAAAAAGCTTCTTGACAAGAGTCTTTCTCCTGAGAAACAAGCCCAATTGCAATACAATTTTGAACAATCCATTCTCTACAGCCAAAAGGTTGGGAATATCTATACGGGTTCCCTCTTCCTAGGTTTGCTTTCTCTCTTAGAGAATCAGCCTCAACTAGTGGCTGGCGACCGGATCGCCCTCTATGGATATGGAAGTGGCGCAGTCGCTGAGATTTTTAGTGCTCACTTGGTCGAAGGATTTGAGCAAATGCTCCATCCAAGCCGTATGGCAGAATTGGATCAGCGAAAAGCTCTTACGATTGACGAATATGAGAAGATCTTCTTCGAAGAGGCACAATTAGATGCTGAAGGCAATCAAACCTTCCAAGGTTACCAAGATCAAACCTATGCCTTATCAGAAATCAACGATCACCAACGAACCTATGTAAAGGTAGAACACCATGGTTAAATTAACTGGTTTTTCAAAAGCAAGTCCAGCAGAGCGCATCGAGAAACTAGCTCAGGCCGGACTCCTTTCAGAAGAAGGTCTACAGACAGTAAGGGACAATGAAACATTGCCCCTTTCTCTTGCCAATGAAATGGTCGAAAACGTCCTTGGCACCTTGGCTTTACCCTTTGGTCTAGCTCCTGGCTTCCAGATAGATGATCAGGAAATCCAAGTCCCAATGGTGACGGAAGAACCCTCTGTCATCGCTGCTGCTTCTTACGCTGCTGGACTAATCAAGCGCTCAGGTGGGTTTCAGACCCAGGTTCACAAGCGTCAAATGATCGGTCAAGTGGCTCTCTATGACGTTAGCAATAAAGAAAAGGCCAGTCAGGCGATTACAGAAGCTAAAGAAGAATTGCTCCAACTGGCCAATCAAGCCTATCCTTCCATCGTTAAACGAGGAGGTGGGGCACGAGATCTCTGGACAGAGGTGAAAAGTGACTTTCTCATTTGTTACCTATCTGTCGATCCCAAAGAGGCAATGGGGGCTAATATGCTCAACACCATGCTAGAAGCCCTGGTCAACCCTTTAGAAGATTTATCCGAGGGACAGGGTTTAATGGCTATTCTGTCCAACCTAGCGACAGATGCCCTTGTCACGGCAAGTTGTCACATAGACTACCGCTTCCTCAGTCGCGATCCCAAGGAAGCGGCCGAAATCGCTCAGAAAATAGCTCTGGCCAGTCAATTGGCAGCTGTTGATCCTTATCGAGCAGCGACTCACAACAAGGGAATTTTCAATGGTATCGATGCTGTCGTCTTGGCAACTGGGAATGACTGGCGGGCGATTGAAGCAGGCGGCCATACCTATGCTAGTCGATCTGGACAAGCTCAAGGACTATCTAGTTGGATAGCTCATCCAGATCAGCAAGTCCTAGAAGGTCAGCTGACCCTTCCTTTGCCTATTGCTACCAAGGGAGGCTCCATCGGACTCAATCCAAGTGTTCAAGTGGCTCATGACCTGCTTGGAAATCCCGATTCCCAAACTCTTGCGCGGATTATTGTTTCCGTTGGCCTGGCTCAAAACTTTGCAGCGCTTAAGGCCTTGGTCAGCACCGGTATTCAGCATGGGCATATGAAACTCCAGGCTAAGTCACTCGCCCTACTTGCCGGCGCTAGTCCGTCGGAGGTGGCTCCGGTGGTTCAAGCCCTGCTAGAGGACAAGCCCTTTAACCTGGAAAAAGCCCAAGCTATTTTAGAGAACATTCGTCAAAGCAAGTAAAAAATCCCTCCGTGTAAACGGAGGGATTTTTGTTAGTTTCTTCAAGTTAATCATGGATGGAGGGGATTTGTTCATATCCTTCTTTTACACGGCCATAAAGAAGATAAGGAACCTTTCTCAAATCGGCAAGTGTCTGACAAGAAAGAGCACACATGATCAGGCGTAAATCCTCTTTCCAAGCATTGACTTGGGCGATGGCCTCTTCAATCGGCTGTGTCTCTACCAATTCTAAAATGGTCCGAGAAAGACCGACCCCCTTGGCTCCTAGAACCAGTGCCTTAATCATATCCAAAGGATGACGAACGCCACCAGAGGCGAGAACCTCGACCTGATCCATCAGTGGTTGAGCTCCAAGCAAGGCTTGAACCGTTGTTTGTCCCCAGTCATTGAGATAGGAACGATTGCCTCCCCGACGGTTTTCGATATAGGCAAAACTGGTCCCGCCTCTACCAGAGATATCAACGGTCCTGACACCTAGTTCGATGGCTCTTTGGATAGTTCTGGCATCCATACCAAAACCGACCTCTTTTAGCACCAACGGTACTGGTAATTGCTTTGCATAGTCTGCTAAATGGTCTTGCCAGTTTCTAAAGCTTCGTTCCCCTTCAGGCATGAGAAGTTCCTGCATGAGGTTGACATGGAGTTGGAGAAAGAGAGGCTGGGTCTCCTCAATCGTCTGTAAGCCCAGTTCAAGCGGTTTGTCAATCCCGATATTGGTCGCAAAGAGAAGGTCCGGATAAAGGTCCTTGACTCGATAGGAGCTGTCCTGGGGATCTTTTAAAGCTGCACTATAGGACCCCGTCACAAAGAGAATGCCACAGGCTTCTGCCACCTGGGCTAACTTCCGATTGATGTCTCCCCCCTTGGCACTGCCACCTGTCATGGCATTAATATAAAAAGGGTAGTCCCAATCACGACCCGCAAAATGGGTCGTCAAATCCACCTGATCTAAATCGATAGTTGGTAAAGAGGAATGAATCAACTCAACCTCATCAAAGCTATTGTAACCTGGAGTTTGCTCCAAGGCCAAGCGAATATGTTCATCCTTTCGGTTGGTCGTCATACTCTCCCATCCTTTCTGCATATAATAAATCAATCCCTGCTTCTTGCCAGCGTCTGACGATTGTTTGGGCAGCAGCCTCCTCAAATGCGAGGGCGATCCCACAATCTCCTCCTCCAGCGCCACTGGATTTTGCAATGACCGCTAGTCCCTCTTCTGCCCTCTTTAATTGGGCCAGTTTTTTGGTATAAATCACCTCATTGAGAGATCGAAGTAAGTCACTAGCCCGACTGATAGAAGACCAGGCCAAGTCTCGGTCTGCCTCTTGAAAGGCCACTAAGAGGTCTTGTACAGCCTGCTCCGTCCCCTCTAAGAAGACAGGATCAATAGCTGAACGAACCTGGTTAATCAAGTCTCTTGAAATAGCAGGTTCCTGGGTCCAGCCTACTAAAAAAGTATAGGACAACTGAGGGGCAAGAGGCAGGATTTCATATCCCCAATCCAGGGCTAAGATCTGGTTTAAATCCTGATCTTGTAATTGCTCAGCCAGTGCCCGTCTGTCAAAAGAGCGGTAGCTAACCAAGCCTTCATAGGCAATACAAGCTAGGTCTCCCATGGACCCATTATCTCCACGTCGAATCAAGACCAAACAGGCCAAACGAAAGAGCAAATCTGCTGACAGGGGAAAATCATAAAGAGCTGCCATGGCTTTGAGGGTCAACAAGACCACACTGCCACTAGAGCCAATTCCGAATTTCTTACCCTCTCGCTCAAATTTCCCCCCAATACGTAAATCAAAGGGAGCAAGTGCCACTCCTTGTGACTGGAGGTAGGCGTTCATTAAATGCACGGTTTCTTGGATCAGGGCATAGTCTGCCTGCGGAGCCAAATCAACCGCAAAGGAAAACATGTCCGACTGAATCCGATAAGTAGATGACGGTTGAATTTCTGCCTGCATGTAAATGGGAATAAACTGAATAATGGCTGTTTGTCCCGGGGTTAAGATAGAATATTCCCCAGCGATATACAGCTTCCCACCTGCTCGAACTGCTTTCTTATTCTTCATAGGATAGATCCTTGGTCTTGGAAACAATGATACGATAATCTTGTTCAAAAAGTGGAACCAACTGGTCCAGATCCTCCTCTAGACAGAGGACTTTTACATTCGGTCCTGCATCCATGGTGAAGTAGCACCGTTTCCCTTCATTACGAAGAGAGCGCACGAAATCCATGGCCTCATAGCTCTTCTCCGTCAAATAGGAGAAGGCTGGACTAGCAGTCTTGGTTGTAGAATGCATGAGCAGAGCATTCCGTTCGGTCAATTCCCCTACTTTTTCAAAGTCATTGTCCTTCAGGTAAGCCAGCATATCTTGGTAATCTTGAGCTGACTGACGGATCCATTCTTGGAAATTGCTAGAGGTTTCCGTGCACCGCTTCATCCCTTCCCGACTGGAAAGAATTTTTTGTTGGTCGTTTAACACCAGCATAATCATCGCCAGTTTGAGATCCGTTTCCACCTGGTAGATTGCTCCAGTATCCTTGTCCCAAGCCGCTATAGGGCCAAAGAAAGAACGGGAAGACGAACCGGAAGCAAACTTAGCCGCTTGAGCTTGTTCTGCCTGCGTCATCCCCAGTTGGTAATAGCGATTGCAGGCTTTTACCAAGGCAGATAGACCACTGGAACTAGAAGAAAGCCCTGCAGCTGTCGGCATGTTGTTGCTGGTATCAACCCTCACAAAGCCTGTTTCCCCTTCTGGTTTAAAGCGGTCGATGACTGCTCCGATCTTGGCCTGCTCCGCTTCATTTTGGAAGACCCCATCAATATAGAAAGCATGGGCCTTGGCCTCAGGACCCAAAGGACTGAGTCGCGTCTCCGTATACATATTTTCCAAGGTCAAGGAAATGGAACTAGTTGATGGCACCATGGATTCACTGTTTTCCTTGCCCCAATACTTAATAATGGCGATATTGGCATACGATTTTACACTTACAGGCTTTCGATCCATAACTCCTCCACTCCTTTATTTCTTAGTTCTTTTGCGATGATTTCTGCTTGTTCTTGGTCTGCAGCAAGGGCAATGATACAACCACCGAGCCCACCACCGCTCATCTTGGCTCCCAAGGCTCCACTCGCTAAGGCTAATTCCACCAATTGATCCGCTTCTGGACAACTCACTCCCACTGCCTGCAAATGATGATGGCAGTCTGTTAAGATACGTCCCAAGGTGAGAGCATCTTTTTGAGCAAGAGCTTTTTCCGCCTGCTCGGTAAGGAGCCCGATTTCATGGAAACTAGCAAGAGCCGCTGTTCCCATATCTTTGACTTTCTGAATGGCTTCTTTGGTATGGCCACGGATACCTGTATCTGCAATGACCAGCTTGGCACCCAAATCAACTTCTAACTCACTAAAACCGACGTTGCGAATGAATTTAATCGGCTGATCACTTAGGCAAGTCTTGGCATCTAGCCCACTTGGATTCATATGGGCAATCATTTCTGCTCGATTAACCAAGATTTCCAAGGTTTCTTGGCTCAAATCTCGCTTGAAGTAATCAAAGACCGCTCGAATTGCTGCGATACTGACAGCAGCCGAGGATCCCATCCCCCGCTGAGCTGGAATCATGGAGTCAATCCGGCAAGCGATGGCTGCCTTCTCGATCCCCAAATACTCTAAGGAAGCGTAGACTGCCATCGATAAGCTGTCATTCTCAAAAAGGACCCACGGACGCTCCGCAGGTACAATCTGACAAGTGACCTGAATGTGAAGGAGGGGCAGGGCAATGGCTGGATAGCCATAAACAACCGCATGCTCTCCTATTAAAATAATCTTGCTATGTGCCTTGCCGACACCTATCGATTTCGTCATACGTCTCTCAGTTATCTTCATTCTTTTCTGCTATAGATTGCTAGATACAATCTTCTCTCTTTCCATTTTAATATAAAAAAAGAAAAAAAGCGATGGCTAAACCACGCTTCTTTCTCCGTCTTAGGAAGGATTTTTGACGGTCCCTTCCATTTCTCTTTTGATGAGCTCCATGAGTTGATTCCGATCCAGGATCCATTGGGCCCTCTCATCTTTTTCATAGGTCCGATTGGATAGGAAAACAGCTGCCCATTGGAGCTTGCGGTTATAGAGAAGGAAGGTCCCTGTATAACCTGTATGGTCCAACCAGTCTCCTTCCAGATTCCAGGCCAGAGAGCGCGTCTTTCCTTCTTCTAAAGCATAGTTCTGGGAAAGGATTTCTGCAAAAGGATCCTGTAAATAATGCTCCAGGAAAATTTCCATATCTCTAATGGTCGAAAACAGACCTGCACTTCCGGCATGGACTCCCAGTACACGCGCTTTCGGATCATGGACGACGCCAGCTGGAACGCCACGAAGAGTTGGCACCGCTTGAGAAACCGGGCCAAAAGTAGTCTCCTTCATTTGCCAAGGTGCAAAGACTTTCTCCTGAAAAATCTGGTCTAAATCCTGACCAAACCACTTCTCCAGAAGAAAGCCCAACAAAAGAAAATTGACATCTGTATAGTGGAACTGGCGATTGTCCTTGAGCTTCAAACAGTGCAGGGCTTCTTTTAAGCCCTCAGCATCCAAGTCATCTCGTCTAGAGATGAAAGGATCCAGCCCAGAAGTATGGGTCAAAAGCTGACGGATGGTCACCTCTGCTTGCTCCATATCCGGATAGTAAGAAGCTAAGGGACGATCGATATCAATTTGCCCTTGTTGGACCAGAAAAGCAAGAACCGTTCCAACTCCGACGACCTTACTCACACTGGCCAAATCATAGGTCAAGCCGGCAACAACTGGCTCTTGCTTGGCTGGATCAGCCAGTCCCAAGTAATACTCCTGCCAGCTTCCCTTCTGATAGAGCGCAAGAGAGGCACCTGGATAGATGCCTGCTCCTATTTGCTCTTGAATTTTTTGGATGATTTTTTCCATTTTTCTTCACTCATTTCAATCAGCCAAAGACTTGCTTAGGCTTCGAACCACCATTCAATCTTGCTTGGATCCTCAACTAAGACAAATTGTTGCCTTTTTGGCACAAAGGTCACCTGATCTCCAAAGCAGGAGGCTACTTCACTTGCTACAAATGGCTCTAGAATGACCTTGACCTGACAAAGGTCCCAAGTCTGTCCATTTGCTAGTGTGAGGTCCGGACCATCTGATGCTTCTAAGTCTAAATACTCTACTAAGCCAGGTAGTTGTTGATAGAAAGGTGTAGAAGTCTCTACATTAGGTACTCGAAGCACCATCTTTTCTACGAAAAACTCCGTCAAGGTTGTAAACTCTTCATTCGCTTGAAAATCTGGAACTTCCTCAATTTCAGTTAAACTATCCACTTGCTCTTCCGCATGGAGCAAGATACGATCTCCTTCTGGCGAAAGGGCTTCAAAGGCATAGCCATTTTTTCCTTTGAAGAGGCGATCAACTTGATGACCACGAGCCAGAAGCCACTCAATTTCTTGAGGGTTGGTCACGCGAATCTTTAAGCGAGCCAGGCGTTTTGGTCCCTCCACCTTGCGGGTTCTCATACTAGGGGATTCCTCTAAATAGAGGCGGTCTGTCTTCGATTGATCTCCAAGGGATAATAAAGCCCCATCTTCCAACAGGGTTTTCATTCCTAAGACCTTTTCAAAAAATTCTTGATTGACATTTCGATTGTTTGTTTTTAATACAGGTGAAATACTACTAATCTTATTTATGCACATAATTCCTCCAAGTCTTTTATATTTTAAAAGATTTTCTTTTTTTTTACAAGAAATCTTGTGCAAAAAAGACAGATTTCTCAAAATTTTGAATCTGTCTTTCTTTACTTAATATACTGTTCGTGTATGGACTCGCCCGTTTGGAGCTTCAAATTCGTATTCTAAGTAATCCTGATAGGTCCCTGGTGCAATCACTCCACGCACATCTAATACAGCCGTTCCCGCCTGTCCCACAATGGAATCTGCTAACAGGCAGCAATTAGTAGACAGAACAAAGTAAGATTTAAAACGCGAAGAAGTAAATTTATATAGCTCAGCCCCTAAATCATATTTCAATTTGTAAGCGTAGGGCGGCTGACCGTCTTCCTGTAACCTCCTAGGTGGATCCCAAGGTTCTAACAACTGATCAATTTCAGCTAGACGCTTCTCTACTGCCTGATTCTCTTCTTCGGTAAGGGATAGGCTGTAGCCAAACAGCGTCTTTTGACTCTCTTTTTTACATAGTTCGATGTATGGTTCCTTATCCACTTTAAACAGTACGCCATCCCCAATCGTCCCAAATAGACGCTCTGAAAAGGGATCGTAACTTCCGTAAGAAATGACCTTCCCCTGATAACAAATATCTACATGCCCAATCGCTCCAAATAAGTTGCTGTCAGAAGTATGAACCAAAATTTCTAATTCCCTTGCCTCTTCTTCTTTTTTCACCAATCGATAAGGGCCTGTGTGTCCCGCCGAGCTCCCTTTTTGAAGAAACTGGTTAAACCGTTTTAACTCCTTAGCAGGGATAAAGGCTGCAAAGATAACCGGTAGGCTAATACGAAAGCGACGTTTTAACTCTTGGCCTTGTTGGTCTTTGTCAAATAAAATACCATCTCGAATATTAGAAATCCCCAACAAGACCAGATAAGCCCCCAAGAGGATAAATTGGAAGTGCCCATCTGAACCAGGTTCCAAGACAGTTGCTAGACCAATCCCACCGTTTAAAAGCGCATCCCATAAATAGAGCCAGCCTCCTTTTACCCGATTGGCCTTATAAAGCCAAAATGTGATCCCATAGACAATGGCACTCCCCAACTGATATGCCCCTAAACAAATCACAACTAAGTTTACGGGCAGACTACTCAGTCGATTCAACCAGATCAACGCAAGTGAAAGAAAAATAAACCAAATAGAGTGGCTATAGGAAATAGACTTGCTACGTAACAAAAAGCGAAGAAGAAAGCTTCCTAGTCCATCAACTAAAAAGTAAACAGCTAATAGATCCAAGGAAAATTTTGTGAAACCAACACCGTTTCGAAAAATGAGGATCCCAAAAATGACGGCAAGAACCCCAAACAATAAAGTCCGTCTTCTTGCAACTTCTTCAACAGATAATTTTCTCACCATGACACCCTCCTTCAGAGATCAAAGGTCTTTAGACAAATACTATTTTATCACGTATAATATAAGAAGTAAAGAAACAGTGAAGCTGATAAAAGGAGCATCCTATGAAATTCAATCAATATAGCTATCTACCAGTCGACCAAGCAGACATTCTAAAGGAACTGAAAGAAATCGGGTTTGACCTTCCCCTTCATCTTACAGAGAAAGAACTGTTTGAATGGTTTGTTCGCAAGGTTTATTTCACCTACAAAAATACAGATTATCCTCTCTCTAACCTAGTGGCGGATGCTGAAACAGATCTCCTGAGCTATTTCCAATCTGACCGCGAATGGTCTCCAAATATTTTCTACACAGTGGCCCTCCAATTGCTCGGTTTCCGCTATTTTATTGACTTTGAAAATACGGACAGCTTCTTAAAAGAAGTCCAAATTCCGATTGAGTATGGAAACTTGGTTGAAAACCTCTATCACCTCCTCAATACTCGAACAGTCAAAGGGAATTTACTAATTGAGCAGTTGGTCAGCGATGGCTTGATTCCTGAAGACAATCGTTACCACTTTTTCAACGGAAAAAGTCTAGCTACCTTTAACTGCCATGATGTGATTCGTGAGGTGGTCTATGTGGAAAGTCGGATTGATAGCGATCAGGATGGTCTTCCGGATTTGGTCAAGGTCAATATTATTCGCCCTCGCTATGAAGGAAAAATTCCAGCCGTCATGACTGCCAGCCCTTATCACCAAGGAACCAATGACAAGGCTAGCGACAAGGCGCTCTATAATATGAATGTGGACCTCGAGGTCAAAGAACCTCATACCATCCAAGTAGAAGAACCTCAATTAGAATTGGTGGATCCTGTCGGTTCAGCTCAACTGGTCTCTGAGGCTGAAGAAACCCTCACTCATATCAACTCCAGTTATACCCTCAATGACTACCTGCTCGCTCGTGGTTTTGCCAATATCTACGTCTCCGGTCTTGGAACCAAGGATTCCCAAGGCTTGATGACCAACGGGGATTACCGTCAAATCGAGGCCTATAAAAATGTCATCGACTGGCTCAACGGACGCTGTCGTGCCTTCACAGACCACAGTCGCCAACGCCAAATCAAAGCCGATTGGTCCAACGGCAAAGTTGCTACGACAGGCTTGTCCTACCTAGGGACCATGTCCAATGGACTGGCTACCACAGGTGTCGATGGCCTAGAAGTTATCATCGCAGAAGCCGGTATCTCTTCTTGGTACAACTACTATCGCGAAAACGGACTCGTGACGAGTCCTGGTGGCTATCCTGGAGAGGATTTTGATTCACTCGCTGAGTTGACCTATTCACGCGCCCTTCGGGCTGGAGACTATCTCCGCCACCATGCAGCCCATCTAGCGGATTTGGAACGGCTTAAAGAGCAAATAGATCGCAAAACAGGTGACTACAACCAATTCTGGCACGACCGCAACTACCTCCTTCAGGCAGACAAAGTCAGGGCAGAGGTTGTCTTTACCCATGGTTCCCAAGACTGGAACGTGAAGCCTCTCCATGTTTACCAAATGTTCCAAGCCCTTCCAGCCAACATCAAGAAACACCTCTTCTACCACAATGGAGCCCATGTCTATCTCAACAACTGGCAGTCCATTGACTTCCGTGAGAGTATGAATGCCCTCCTCTCTAAAAAATTACTGGGCTATGATTCAAGCTATGAATTGCCAACCGTCATCTGGCAGGACAATACAGGAGAGCAAAGTTGGACTTCCTTGGAAGACTTTGGCAATCAAGTTGCACTGCGGACCTTCCCACTGGGAGATGGTGAGAAAGTCATCCAAAACCGTTATGAGACGGAAGACTATGAGCGCTATGGCAAAGCTTATCCGACCTTCTTAACCGACCTCTACCAAGATAAGGCGCAACAAGTGACCATCGACCTTCCGATCGCAGAAGACCTACACCTCAACGGAAAAGCTCGCCTTCACCTGCGGCTCCAATCTAGCACAAACAAAGGCTTGCTCTCAGCCCAACTCATGGAGCTAGGAAGCAAGAAATATCTCCAACCCTATCCAGCTGTCCTATCCGTCCGCACCCTTGATAACGGTCGTTACCATATGTTAGACAACTTGACTGAGTTGCCCTTCAAGGAAGCCGGCCAACGGGTGATTACAAAGGGCTATCTCAACCTTCAAAACCGTCATGATCTCTTACAAGTCGAACCTGTAACCCCTGGAGAATGGATGGAATTCGACTTTGAACTCCAACCAACCATCTACAAACTGGAGAAAGGGACCACTCTTCGTCTCGTCCTTTATACAACCGACTTCGAGATCACTGTCCGCGACCAAACAGACTACCAACTCACTATTGATCTGGCCAACTCCAGCTTAACCCTTCCTGAGATGGATTAAGGAATTTCATGCTTTTTCCTTGTCGTCCCTTCCCTTGCTTGATTTGACAGCCTTGCCTACTTATGATAATATCTAAGAGAGTATTTCATAGAAAAAGAGTTTAGAGGATATTATGGCTATCGAAAAAACAGTCAGCGAAATTGCTGAAATTCTAGGAGTTAGTCGCCAAGCGGTCAATAACCGTGTCAAGGCCCTAGATCCTGAAGATACAGAAAAAAATGATAAGGGAGTTACCGTCGTAACCCGTAGTGGCTTGATTAAGCTAGAAGAAATCTACAAAAAGACCATCTTTGAAGACGAGCCCGTCAGCGATGATGTGAAACAGCGTGAATTGATGGAAATTTTGGTAGATGAAAAAAATGCCGAAATCGTCCGTCTCTACGAACAACTAAAAGCAAAAGACGACCAGCTAAAATCCAAAGATGAGCAATTAGCTAAAAAGGATGAGCAGTTGCGTGTCAAAGATGTTCAGATTGCTGAAAAAGACAAACAGCTCGACCAACAACAACAGCTAACCCTTCAGGCTATGAATGACCGTGAAACATTGAAATTAGAATTAGATCAAGCCAATGAAAAGGTTCAAGAACAAGAGAGTAAAGGCTTCTGGAGACGCGTCTTTGGTCGCTAAAAACTGACTTCGGTCAGTTTTTTCTATGCCTTTGACTCCCCTCAACAATTAGAAAATCCAAAAACACCCATTAGATGAAGGAGTTCCCTTGAAAGAATTAAGCCACTATGTCTCCTTTGATTTAGAATTTAATCAATTTGAAGGAAAGTACCACATTATCCAAATTTCTGCTGTCCGCTTTGCAGATGGCCAAGAAGTTGCCCACTATGATTCCTATGCCTATACGGATAAACCACTAAAGAGCTTTATCAATGGCCTCACCGGGATCACATCTGATAAAATCCTCCAAGCTCCCCCACTCGAGCAAGTTCTAGAGGAGTTTCGAGATTTTGTTGCAGATAGTCCCCTCATTGGATACAATGCCATCAAGAGTGACCTCCCTATCCTAGCGGAAAATGGGCTAGAGTTCACAGACCAATATGCTGTTGATGTCTTTGAGGAAGCTTCTAAACGCCGGCCTTCTGACCTCCATGGGATCAAAAACTTGCAGCTCCATACAGTTGCTCAGTTTTTAGGAGTGGCTGGAAAATCGCATGATAGTCTAGAAGATGCCCGAATGACTGCCCTTGTTTATGAATCCTTTCTCGAATCAGACCGAGCCCGGCAACTCCTAACCGAACAAGAATCCTTTTCTACCTCTCCTTTTGGTGGATTGGACCTCTCCAATTTTTTTAACGACTAAAAAAACCTCTATCATCTGATAGAGGTTTTCTCTGTATGCTTAGAATGGTAATTTACCAGCAAAAGCTCCCAATTTTTTCTTGGTTGCTGCATCAATTTCTTCGATGGCCGCATTGATAGCTTGAACAGTCATATCAGAAAGAGTTTCTGTATCTTCTGGGTCCACGACTGCCGGGTTAAATTCGATGGATACCACCTTTTTATCACCTGTCAAGGTAGCAACGACCAAGTCCTGAGCGGATTTGCCAACAAATTGAGAAGCCGCCAATTCTGCCTGACTTTGTTCCATTTGTTTCTGAAGCTTTTGTGCTTGCTTCATCATATTTTGCATATTCATCATAAGATTTTCTAGATTCCTTTCGTATCAAGGGTTTAGGCCCTCTTGTTTAGTTTTTACTGCCCACTTCTGCCCATTTTCTAGCTAGATGGGAACTTCCCTCCTATTATAGCATGTTTTCCCCGTCCGACAAAGCTGATTTTTTATTTAAAGAGCGTCGTCACAATGAGTTGGACGTTTAAAAGAGTCAGAAGAGTCGCTACTCCGTAAGCTAAGTAGGTATTCCATTTTGCATTGACAAATTCTCCCATGATTTTTTTATTGGAGGTAAAGTAAACCAAGGGAAAAATTGAAAATGGTAGAGCCAGAGACAAGAAGACTTGAGAATAGACCAACAAATCATCTAGAACACTTTCCTGGTCTCCAAAGAGAAAGGCGACAATCAGGACAGGAGTGAGGGCCAACATCCGTGTAAAGAGGCGGACAAGCCATTGAGGAAGGCGGAATCTAAGGAAACCTTCCATGGCAATTTGACCCGTCAGAGTGCCTGTAATTGTTGAATTCTGACCACTTGCTAACAAAGCAACAGCAAACAAAGTGGACAGAAAAGGACTTGCAATAGCTCCTGCAATGGCATTGTTTTGCAAGGCATCATACATACTAGAGAAGGCTCCAATTTCTTCTGCATGTCCAAAAAAGAGGGCCGCTCCGAGAATCAGCAAGAGAGAGTTGACAACAAAAGCCAGGGTTAATTCAATATTGGAGTCCCAGGTCATGAAACGCACAGCCCGACGAACATCTGCAGGATCCTCATAATCGACCTTGCGTGTCTGTGAAATGGAGGAATGCAAATAGAGATTATGGGGCATGACGGTTGCACCAATTATCCCCAAGGCCAGTGTCAAGGCTTGTGATCCCTTAGGAAGACCGATACCTACGATTTCCTTCTGAGGAAGAAAGCCAGCAAAAATGCCACCTATATCTGGTTTTGATAGGACCACAAGGTAGATAAAAATCCCCAGAATGGTCAAAATCAAGGTGGAGACAATAGCCTCAATCTTACGAAAACCTAAGTGCATAAGTCCGAGGAGGAGGAAGACATCCAGGATGGTGACCAAAATAGAAAAGAGCAAGGGCCATCCGAACAGCAAATGGAGTGCAATCCCGGAACCAATGACTTCTGCTAAATCTGTCGCCATCAAGGCTAATTCAATCACTATCCAAAGAATATAGCGGAGCCACTTGGGCAAATGCGTCGCTGTTGTTTGGGCCAAATCTTTCCGATGGACAATCCCTAGTTTCCCAGCCATCTGTTGCAATTGCATGGCAATCAAGGAAGACAAGAGAACCACCGACAAGAGCAAGTAACGATAGTGAGCCCCTCCAACAACGCTGGTGATCCAGTTCCCAGGATCCATGTAGCCCACTGCTACTAGGCTCCCCGGACCTGAAAACAATAACAAGGTCTTCCAAAAAGAAGTTCCCTTGGGAACCTTGACGGATTGATTGATTTCTTGGAGTGATTTCCGCTCTAACTGTTCTAAACTCATGATACCCTTCTTTCCATGACGTCACTTCCCCTTGATTATAGCACAAATGAAAGACTTCGGTAAATTTTCTTTGCATTTTCAAAAAATATGCCCTTCTTCGCCCCCCACTTCCCCATTTTCTTCGTATTCCTTTAGCGATTTTTTCTCCTTTGCTCCTCCAAAATGAACCGAATAGCTTCAAAAATGAACCAAATAGATTTTTCCCCCTATCTGACTCCAAAAGCTTGTATACTATTCGTAACTGAAAGATAGCTCAGTTATTTACTCAATAGCAAAGGAAAGAAACTATGATCTATGTCATTGAATACAATTATCCCTCTAAGATGTTGGTCGAACATATTAACAACTATCTAGAGAAAAAACGGGTTCGTAATCTACCAGTCAAGCTGGTCTATAATGGAAATATCTCTTATATCGACTATGACTTGAAAAACATTTACTTCTTCTCCTGTCAAGGAAATTCTGGAATCAACGCCTACAAAGAGCTCGAACGCATCCGGAGAAATGATCCCTTCGGACGCATTATCGTTCACTCTAACAAGGTAGACGGACGTAGACTTATGGACCATAAGCTACAAGTCTATGGTTTGATGGAACTAAGCCTTAGTGACTACGGAAAGCCAGACCTCTATTATCAAGAGCTCGACTTCTTGCTCGGTGATCTCTACGAAGAGCTCTGGGAAATGGCGGCAGAAGCCAAGTACGCCGCTGGGAAGAAAACCAATCAGCTCTTCCCACGCTGGGGTCCTGAAATCGGCATTTACCCTCCTAAGCGTTATTCCATCCACCTCCGTCAAAATCCAGACGAAGACAATTAACTCATAAAAAGTGGAGCCTGGGGACAGGGTCCATTTTTTATGTTACAATGAACTGGAAATAAAACGAGACGAGAAAAAGGAGACCTTATGAACCACTACGATACCATTGTCATCGGAGGAGGCCCTGCTGGTATGATGGCCACCATCTCTAGTGCCTTCTACGGGCAAGCAACCCTCCTCTTGGAAAAAAACCGCAAACTAGGGAAAAAACTAGCTGGGACTGGTGGAGGCCGGTGCAATGTGACCAACAATGGGAGCCTGGACGATCTCCTAGCAGGCATTCCAGGAAACGGACGTTTCCTTTACAGTGTCTTTTCTCAATTTGACAATCATGATATCATCCGCTTCTTCACAGAAAACGGGGTCAAACTCAAGGTCGAAGACCATGGTCGTGTCTTTCCAGCTTCAGATCGTTCCCAAACGATTATTCAAGCTCTGACAGATAAGATTGCCGAACTTGGCGGTCAAGTCCGCTGCCAAGTAGAGGTAACCTCTGTGAAGAAAATCGATGGACAATTCGTCATCAAATCAAAAGACGAGACCTGGACTGCAGACCGCTTGATTGTGACAACCGGTGGAAAGTCCTACCCTTCGACGGGCTCTACCGGCTTTGGCCACGATATCGCTCGTCACTTCCAGCACACTATTACAGAACTAGAAGCTGCTGAAAGCCCCCTCCTGACAGATTTCCCCCACAAGGCCCTTCAAGGGATTTCCTTAGACGATGTGACCCTCCACTATGGCAAACACCACATTACCCATGACCTCCTCTTTACCCACTTTGGCCTGTCTGGCCCGGCCGCCCTTCGCATGTCAAGCTTTGTCAAAGGAGGAGAGATCCTAACACTAGACAGTCTCCCTCACTATTCTAAGGAAGAACTCACAGCAATCCTAGAGGAAAACCGGGAAAAATCTCTAAAGAATGTTCTGAAGGCCTATCTGCCAGAACGCCTGGCGGAATTCTTTGCCCAGGATTTTCCGGAAAAGGTGAAGCAACTCTCTCCTAAAGAAATCGATGCCGTACTAGCGAAAGTAAAGGAACTCCCAATCCCTATAACTGGAAAGATGTCCTTGGCCAAATCTTTTGTAACCAAAGGTGGCGTCAGCCTCAAGGAAATCAATCCCAAGACCTTAGAAAGTAAGTTGGTCCCCGGTCTTCATTTTGCTGGGGAGGTCCTGGATATCAATGCCCATACAGGAGGCTTTAACATTACTTCTGCCCTCTGTACCGGTTGGGTGGCCGGAAGTCTCCACTATTGACAGCTTTTTCAAAAGATGTTAGGATTATTTTTAGAACAAATCCAGCAACAAACATAAGAGTCGTCTTCTTAGAGATGTCACTTTGCGTTTTTATGGCTATTTAGTTCGTACTAAATAGCCTTTTTCTTTTGTCTACGAAAGAGCCTTTGCTGGCCTTTGCTTTCTTCCTATATTTGAATTAGAAATGGAGAATCCATATGGAAAAATCTCAATGGGGTTCCAAAATTGGCTTTATCCTAGCCTCTGCAGGTTCTGCAATTGGTCTTGGGGCTGTTTGGAAGTTCCCTTATATGACCGCCGCTAATGGAGGCGGAAGTTTCCTTCTTGTTTTTTTGATAGCAACTCTACTTATCGGCTTCCCTCTCTTACTAGCTGAATTTACTCTAGGACGTGCAGCTGGTGTCTCTGCCATTAAGACCTTTGGAAAACTCAGTGGCCGTCGCCTTTATGATGGGATTGGTTGGATCGGTGCCTTTGCCCTGTTCATCCTCCTCTCCTTCTACAGTGTCATCGGTGGTTGGATCCTGATTTATTTGGGAGTCGCCTTGGGAGAGTTATTCCAACTTCTCTCAGTTAGTGACTATACCCAGCTCTTTGGAGAGATTATTTCAAATCCCTGGTTGGCTCTTGGGGCCCAGGCCATCTTCATCCTCCTCAATGTCTTGATTGTTTCCAAGGGGGTGGAACAAGGGATTGAAAAGGCCTCAAAATTCATGATGCCACTTCTCTTCATTATCTTCTTAGTCATGATTGGTCGTTCCTTGACCTTACCTGGCGCTTGGGAGGGAGTTAGCTATTTCCTCAAGCCAGACTTCTCCAAGATGACTAGCCAAGGTCTGCTCTACGCTTTGGGCCAATCATTTTTCGCCCTATCGCTAGGGGTGACAGCCATGTTGACCTATGCTTCCTATTTGGACAAGGACACTGACCTGGTCCAATCCGGGATTTCCGTCGTCTTCATGAATATCGCCGTTTCTATCATGGCGGGCTTGGCGATCTTCCCAGCCATGTCAGCCTTTCAAATCCCTTCTACTAGTGGACCGGGACTCCTCTTTGTAGTCCTGCCACAAGTCTTTGATAAGATGCCTTTTGGTACCCTCTTCTACCTGCTTTTCCTTCTTCTCTTTCTCTTTGCGACCATTACCTCATCCGTCGTCATGTTAGAGATTAATGTCGGAAATGTCACCAACCAAAACAATAAACAACGGGCTAAATGGAGCCAAATCATTGGTCTTCTGACCTTTGTCTTTGGGATCCCATCTGCCCTTTCCTATGGAGTACTCTCCAAGTGGACCCTCTTTGGAAAATCCTTCTTTGATTGCATGGACTTTTTGGTTTCCAACCTCCTCATGCCTTTTGGAGCTCTCTGCCTCTCCCTATTTACAGGCTATATCTTTGATCAAGTCCTAGCCCAAGAAGAACTCAAGGTGGGAGAAGAGAAAACCAAGCACTTCTTCTTCAAGCTCTGGGTTTTCTTGCTTCGCTTTGTGATCCCAATCGTCATCCTCATTGTCTTTATTACACAATTTATCTAAAACAAAATCCACGACTCCTTAGGGATTCATGGATTTTTTTTATTTTGTAAGGGAAACACGGAAATCATTGTATTTGCTATAATCAAAGTCTTCATTAAGCCCTGTTACAAATACAATCGGTGTATAATGGCCCTCTTCTAAGATGAAACCGGGTTTTACCTTCATATTGGCTCCCCCAAGTCCAGCAATCCCTGGAAGAAGGGCATCAAAAGCGCCAGGTTCGTCTGTTTCCCAGTAATAGACATTGCCAGATGCTTGAACTGCCTTGGCTTTCGTTGTTGCAGTACGAACAGGATTCAAGTCAGCTTGATAAAAGTTTGCTGTCGTAGTGACTGTTCCATCCGCGGCCACGGTCATTTGGACATCTTTGGCAATTTCAGTTGTTCCTGTCCAAGTCCCTACCAGCTCTTCCGGCACCATTTGAGACGAATCTGTGGCCTTGTTAGTGCTTGCTGCACCAGATCCTGCATTGGTTTGACCTGAGTTTCCTGCATCTTGAGAAGCAGCTTGTGCCCCTTCTTGCGCATCCGTTTCAGTAGCTTTTGTCTCTTTCTTACCAGAAGCTGCCTTTGCTTTTTTCTGACTAGACTTCACCGTCGTTTGTGCTTCTTTGGTAGAAGATTTGTTCTCTTCTTTTTTTGAACCACAGGCTACGAGTAGGCTTGCAGAAGTTAATCCTAAAAGTGCTAAACTTGTCCATTTTTTCATCATGATGATCCCTCACTTCATTTGATAAAAACTATTATATTACAATATTACTCAATGTCAAGTGTTTTTGAAATATTTTTGTAATATTCGTAACAAATAGTAATCTATCTAAAAATTCAGGAGATTCAGGTGACAAGCAAACGTAAGAGGGCAACCAAGACAATCCCGAATAGAACCGTACCCATTAGGTTTTTGTAGCGAAAGGCTACTATCATGGTCGGAATGGTTGCGACCAGATCCACCCACCGAACTTGAGGAAGCTGGCCTACTTTCCCCTCTACCAGACTGGAAATGATTAGGGCAAAAATAATGGCAATGGGAAGGTATTTTAGAAAACGCAGAACTGGATCCGGTAGACCCCGGTATTTGACCAAAACGAAGGGCAGAATGCGTGGAATCCAGGTGACCACTGCGGACATCAAAATAACCAAGAAAATCCAACTATTCACGCGCATCGCACATCACCCCCACGAAACAACCTGTTAAAGTAGCCACTAAAACGGCCAAGGATTGGGTCAAAAAGAAGGTCAAGAGGAAAAAGCTAAGAGCTACTGCACCTAAAACAAGGAGCATGGTAGCCATCTTCTCCGTCAAACGCATGCCTTGAAACTGACCTGCAAAAATCCCAATAAACATGGCAACCAAGGCGAAGTCCAGGCCGAAGGCACTAGGATTGGGCAAGAGGGAACCCAGCGCTGTCCCCAAAATAGTCGATAATCCCCAGGCCAGATAACCGACCACATTATTGCCATGCATCCAGGGAACAGTAATCCGGTCACTTTTCAATTTTTCACTCAAATAAACCCCGTAACTCTCATCTGTCAACAAACTACCAATTCCAATATTATGGACCAGGCTAGCCTCCTTAAAATCAGGGGAGGTATGCAGACTCATGAGCATATTGCGCAAATTGATGAAAAAGACGGTTAAGGCAATATTCATGAGAGACGAATGAACCGCAATCAAAGAGATCATCGCAAACTGAGAAGCCCCTGCGTAAACCAAGAGACTCATCAAGCCCATTTCTAAAGGGGAGAGATAGGGAGACGCCACCACACCACAGGCTAAGCCAATACTGATATAACCCAAGGCCGTCGGAAGGGCATCTCTGACCCCCTGCTGAAAATTCTTTTCCACTCTTTTTTCCTTTCTTTTTTGATGCTATCTATTATAACAAAAAAGGGACGGGAATCGTCCTCCCGTCGTTTATGTTCGTTTTTTAACTAATCTAAGTTCTCTTCTATCGGATCAAAAGCGAGACTTGGCTTGGCATTTAAGTCTAAGCTAGCAAAATTTCCCTTATTCCATTCGCTGACACTGGCATAGGCAATCATCCCCGCATTGTCCCCGCAGAGGCGCAGAGGAGGAATGATGACCTTAACATCTGTGATCTCAGAAGCCAGGCGTTCACGTAATCCTTGGTTGGCCGCGACTCCTCCCGCCACCACCACGGTCTTAACAGGGTATCTTTCTAGGGCTTTTTTGGTCTTGGCCATCAAGATATCCATCACCGCTGCTTGGAAGGAAGCCGATAGATCTTCCTTGGACAGGCTCTCGCCTTTTTGCTCGGCATTGTGGTGAAGATTGATAAAGGCAGACTTCAAACCTGAGAATGAGAACTCCAGATTGTCTTCCTTGATCATGGCGCGTGGGAAATCGTAGATGTCCTGACCCTTATGCGCTAACTCGTCAATCTCGCGACCGGCTGGATAGGTCAAGCCCATGACGCGGCCGACCTTATCATAGGCCTCACCCACTGCATCATCACGCGTTTCCCCAACGATCTTATAATCACCCGCCTCCGAGACATAGACCAACTCGGTGTGTCCTCCGCTGACCAGCAAGGCCAAGAGCGGAAATTCTAAAGGCTCAACGCTTTGAGCAGCCATCAAGTGGCCAGCCATATGATTGACAGGAATCAAAGGAATCCCATGGGCCCATGCAAAGGCCTTGGCTGCAGCAAGACCGACCAAAAGAGCACCAACCAGACCTGGTCCGTAGGTCACCGCAACCGCTGTGACTTCTTCTTCTGTAATTCCCGCTTCTTCTAGCGCTTCCTCAATACAGGCCGTAATGACTTCGACATGATGTCGACTGGCAACTTCTGGAACGACTCCCCCGAATCGTTTATGGCTTTCAATTTGACTAGCAATGACATTGGACAAGAGCTCGTCGTCGTTTTTCAGGACGGCGACACTGGTCTCATCACAGGATGTCTCAAATGCTAAAATATATCTATCCTTCATTTGCTTCCCTTTTCATCATAATGGCGTCTTCGGTAGGTGCATGATAATACCCTTTCCGACAACCAATTTCTTTAAATCCTTGTTTCTGATAGAGAGTCCGAGCCGGAGTGTTTCCTTCTCTCACCTCTAAAAAGACCTCTTTCTCCTGAGGAAGGATTTCTAATAGCTGACGAGCAATCCCGCGCCCTTGCCACTCTTTTCGAACAGCAATTTGGACGACCTCTAGCTCATAGAGAGTTTCTTGCATGGCCAAGAAGCCGACCAATGCTTCCCCACTATAGGCCAAGGCATACCAATTTTGAGCTTGACCGATATCCGCTAGGACTTGCTCCAAGGTCCAAGGACTTTGTCCATAGACATTGTCTAAGATTTCTACCAACTGAGGGGCTAAATCGAATCGCCCCGCCTCCTTCTCGATTCGGATCATAGGCGTTTGATGTAGGACTGACCGGACTCTTGATGGTCCTTGAGCCAGTTTTCTTCAGCTTCTACCCGCTTGAGGTAGTTGGGCACAAAGCCATGAACGGAGACAGCTTCTTTTGTAAGTCCTAGTCGACCAATCCGTACCGCATCCGGTAGGGTTTCTACCATCTGAGCATTTGGCAAGGCTTCTTGTATCTGTTCACGAAAGGCCTCCACTTCCCCAAGGAAGGTCACCTTTTCAGCTCCCTTTGCTCTTTTTAATACGGCTTCAAAAGAAAGGTGAGCCTCCGGGTAGACCAGCTGATCCTCTTGGTAAAAGCCCGCATAGACATGGTTGCGCCGCGCATCCATGACTGGAATGGCCAGACCTTCTATCTCTTCTGGTACCAAGGCTAGTAAGCTCGACACCCCTACTAAGTCAATCTTTAGCGTTTGAGCTAGGGTTTTAGCCGTTGCTACCGCGATCCGTAAGCCAGTATAAGATCCAGGCCCTTCTGCTACTACGATACGGTCCAAATCTGTCGGTTTCCAATCAATGCTGGCCATCAAAAATTCAATGGTAGGCATCAAGGTAATGCTGTGGTTTTTCTTGATCGTCAGTGTCAACTCTGCTAATCGGTTTTCTTCCTCCAAAAGGGCAACGGATAGGGCCTTACTGGAGGTGTCAAATGCTAATACTTTCATGTTTTCTCCTCGTTGTCTGCTTCATATTATACTACAAATAGACGCCAAACGGTAGAGGAAGCACCCCCAGACTGTGAAATCACCTGCTCTCTATCCCTTCTAAAAAAGCGCTTCCTTCTGCTCTCAGAACCCGCTTGCATCTTTTCCTTAGAGCCTATTTATGGTATAATGAATAATAATTGTATCGAATCAGGACAAAAGAAAGCAAGAATAGGTGTCTCAGCTAGCTACTAGCTGTTTCTTTTCTGCTACAGTCCGAACAAGTGAAAGGAACCGAAACGAAATGATTTACAAAGTTTTCTACCAAGAAACAAAAGAACGCAACCCTCGTCGTGAAACGACTCATGCCCTCTATCTCGATATTGATGCGAAGAATGAGTTAGAAGGACGCATTGAAGCTCGTCGCCTTGTTGAAGAAAATACATCTTACAACATCGAATTTATCACTCTCTTGTCAGACCAACACCTAGAATATGAAAAAGAGTCTGGCGCATTTGAAATTACGGAGTTCTAATCCATGGCATATACCTTAAAACCTGAAGAAGTTGGTGTTTTCGCCATTGGAGGTCTCGGGGAAATCGGTAAAAATACCTATGGGATTGAATACCAAGACGAAATCATCATTGTGGATGCTGGGATCAAGTTCCCTGAAGATGATTTGTTAGGGATTGATTACGTGATTCCTGACTATTCCTATATCGTTGAAAATATCGACCGTGTCAAAGGGGTCTTGATTACTCACGGACACGAAGACCATATCGGAGGAATTCCCTTCCTCTTGAAACAAGCCAATGTGCCAATCTATGCTGGACCTTTGGCCCTAGCCCTTATTCGTGGAAAATTGGAAGAACATGGCCTCCTTCGTGGTGCCAAACTCTATGAAATCAACCAAAATACAGAGTTGACCTTTAAGCATATTAAAGCGACCTTCTTCCGTACAACCCACTCCATTCCAGAACCTTTGGGGATCGTTCTTCATACGCCTCAAGGAAAAATCGTCTGCACGGGAGACTTTAAATTTGACTTCACACCTGTAGGCGAGCCGGCCGACCTTCACCGGATGGCTGCACTAGGAGAGGAAGGCGTCCTCTGTCTGCTTTCTGACTCAACCAACGCGGAAGTCCCAACCTTTACCAACTCTGAAAAAGTCGTTGGCCAATCCATTATGAAGATTATTGAAGGCATTCATGGACGCATCATCTTCGCTTCCTTTGCATCTAACATCTTCCGTCTCCAACAGGCTGCAGATGCCGCTGTCAAAACTGGCCGCAAGATTGTTGTCTTTGGACGCTCAATGGAAAAAGCCATTGTCAACGGAATTGAGCTTGGCTATATCAAGGTACCACCTGGAACGATTATTGAACCAAGTGAAATCAAAGACTACCCGGCAAATGAAATCCTCATTATGTGTACAGGTAGCCAAGGGGAGCCTATGGCGGCACTGTCTCGTATCGCTAACGGAACCCACCGCCAGGTGCAATTGCAACCGGGTGATACCGTTATCTTCTCATCTAGTCCAATTCCTGGGAATACAACTAGTGTGAATAAATTGATCAATATCATCTCGGAAGCAGGAGTCGATGTCATCCACGGTAAGATTAACAACATCCATACCTCTGGACACGGTGGCCAACAAGAACAAAAGCTCATGTTACGCTTGATCAAACCCAAATACTTCATGCCTGTCCACGGTGAGTACCGCATGCAGAAGATTCACGCTGGACTTGCGCGTGATTGTGGAGTAGAGAAAGATAACATCTTCATCATGAGCAACGGAGATGTTCTTGCCCTGACGGCTAACTCAGCTCGTATCGCAGGAAGCTTCAATGCTCAAGATATCTATGTCGACGGAAATCGCATCGGAGAAATCGGAGCGGCTGTCCTTCGTGACCGCAAAGATTTATCAGAAGATGGGGTTGTCCTAGCTGTTGCGACAGTTGACTTCAAGTCGAAAATGATTTTAGCTGGACCGGATATCCTCAGCCGTGGCTTCATCTATATGAGAGAGTCCGGTGACCTAATCCGTGAAAGTCAACGCATCCTCTTCAATACAATTCGAATCGCCTTGAAGAACAAAGATGCCAATATTCAAACCGTACATGGTGCTATTGTCAACGCCCTCCGTCCTTTCCTTTACGAAAGCACGGAACGTGAACCTATCATCATCCCGATGATTTTGACACCAGATGAAGAAAATTAAGTAAAAAGAATGGATGAGACCTGTCGGTCCCATCCATTTTCTTTGTATGAAAAATGAACCAGGTCATCAAACCTAGCTCATTTTTGGATAAATTTGCTTAGTACAAGTCCAAGTAGTTATCAATTTCCCATTGTGAAACAAAGGTTGCGTAGCTTGCCCACTCGATCCGTTTGGCTTCCAAGAAGCTGGTATAGATATGTTCACCAAGAGCATCCTTAACAACTTCATCTTCAGTCAAAGCTTTCAAAGCATTGTGAAGGGTAGATGGAAGGTCAGTGATTCCAGCTTCTTTACGCTCTTCTGCAGTCATGATGTAGATGTTTTCTTCGATAGGAGCTGGTGCTTCGATTTTGTTCTCAATCCCGTGCAAACCAACTTCCAAGAGAACAGCCATTGCAATATATGGGTTGGCCATTGGGTCTACTGAGCGCAACTCAAGGCGTGTTCCCATACCGCGTGAAGCAGGTACACGAACCAATGGTGAACGGTTGCGACCAGCCCAAGCGATGTAAACAGGTGCTTCATAACCTGGAACCAAACGTTTGTAGGAGTTAACGGTTGGGTTCATGATCGCTGTGTAGTTGTAGGCGTGCTTAATCAAACCGCCAAGGAAGTGATAAGCTGTTTCTGACAACTGCATTCCTTTTGGATCATTTGGATCAAAGAAGGCATTGTTTCCTTCCGCATCGAACAAGGACATATTGCAGTGCATACCGGAACCAGCAATCCCAAATTTTGGCTTAGCCATAAAGGTTGCATACAAACCATGTTTGCGAGCAATGGTTTTGACAACGAGTTTAAAGATTTGAATCTTGTCACAAGCACGAAGCACTTCATCGTACTTAAAGTCAATTTCATGCTGACCTACGGCCACTTCGTGGTGACTGGCTTCTACTTCAAATCCCATTTGAGTCAAGACATTGACAATCTCACGGCGAGTGTTATCAGCAAGGTCTGTAGGCGCCAAGTCAAAATAGCCACCCTTGTCATTCACTTCAAGAGTTGGATCCCCATTTTCATCGAGCTTAAAGAGGAAGAACTCTGGCTCTGGTCCAAGGTTGAAAGATTTGAAGCCAACTTCTTCCATGTGACGAAGGGCACGTTTGAGGTTTCCACGTGGGTCTCCTGCAAAAGGTTCTCCTTCTGTTGTATAGACATCACAAATCAATCCTGCGACACTACCGTTCTCATCTCCCCAAGGGAAAACAGTCCAAGAGTCCAAGTCTGGATAGAGATACATATCAGACTCATTAATCCGAACAAACCCTTCGATAGAAGATCCATCAAACATGGCCTTGTTTGAGAGAACCTTTTCCAACTGTTCATCTGTCGCTGGAATTTCAACGTTTTTCATGGTTCCTAAGATATCTGAGAACATCAACCGAATAAAGGTTACATTCTTTTCTTTGACTTCGCGACGAATATCTTCAACAGTAATTGACATGTGTGTCTCCTTATGAGTATAGCATTAAGCAAAAAGAATGATCAGCGTAACTGACCATATGGCGATGAGGTCGTATGAAAGCGGCTTTGCTGGAGGATATCACGGTGAAGGGCCTTGCGAACATCCTTTTCACTGACAATCTTGGCTACTTGACGTTGAGCTTCTTTCTCAGCAATCCGTTTTTTTATTCCTGCAATATTAAGGCCTTCAGACAAATAATCCTTAATCTCCAACAGGCGATCCATATCGTTGAGAGAAAACATCCGACGATTGCCCTCTGTACGAGCTGGAGTAATGAGTTGTTGATCTTCGTAGTAACGAATCTGACGAGCTGTTAAATCTGTCAATTTCATAACACTACCAATCGGAAAGACCGCTAATGTTCGTCTTAATTCCTTTTCTTTCATACAAACCCCCTTTCTATTCTATTATAACGCAAAAAAAACCGATGTCAAGATTAAAATGTCATATAATCTCACATGGTTTTTTTTCTTTCATTTATAAAGTCCCGAATCCGATCCACATCTGAATTGACTAAAATCGCAACGAAGACTCCGATAAAGGTTTCAAAGATGCGGGCAAAAACATATAGGAACGTTTCTCCTGTCGGAATCGAGAGGGTGATGATGAGCATGGCTGAAACACCACCGATGATTCCAGCTTTGTTGTTCATAGCGACATTGGTCATAATGGTTAACATGGTCGCAATGGGCACAAAAATCAGGGTCACCCAAAAAGCATCGTGGAAGAGAATCTTGATCATAAAGAACAGCAGGGCATAAAAACCACCGATGCTGTTGCCCATCACGCGCGAAGCACCGAAGTGAACACTCTTATCAAAATCTTCTCTCAAACTAAAGACAGCTGTCAGCGCCCCAATCTGCAAGCCCCGCCAGCCAAAGATACCAAAAATCAATAGAACCAGAAAAACGGCTATCCCTGTTTTGAAGGTTCGCATTCCCAATCGAAATTTGGAACGGTCAAATTTATGTCGTTTAAAGTAATCCATTGTCCCCTATCTTTCTATCTCTTTTATTCTAACATATTTCTAGAAAGGTTCAAGCGGGGAAATGAAGGTCGACTAGCTTCCTTCTACTCACATCCAATAGAAAAAGCACCTTTCGGTGCTTCTTCTATGGTTCATGAGAAACCGTCTTATTTTTCAGTTAATGCTGCAAGTCCTGGAAGAACTTTACCTTCAAGAAGTTCCATTGATGCTCCACCACCAGTAGAGATCCATGAGAACTTGTCTGCGCGACCAAGGTTGATAGCTGCAGCAGCTGAGTCACCACCACCGATGATTGATTTAACGCCTGGTTGTTTCACGATAGCGTCCATCACACCGATTGTACCAGCTTGGAAGTCAGGGTTTTCAAATACACCCATAGGTCCGTTCCATACAACTGTTTTCGCACCAGTCAAAGCTTCGTCGAATTTAGCAATAGATTTAGGACCGATATCTAAACCAAGGAATCCTGGGTCTACTGCTTCACCTTCAGTATCTTTCACTTCAGTGTAGTCAGCAAATGCGTTTGCTTCTTTAGAATCAACTGGCAAGATCAATTTACCATTTGCTTTTTCAAGAAGAGCTTTTGCAACATCCAATTTGTCTTCTTCTACAAGTGAGTTACCGATTTCGATACCTTGAGCTTTGTAGAATGTGTAAGTCATCCCACCACCGATAAGAACTTTATCAGCTTTTTCAAGCAAGTTTTCGATCACACCGATCTTGTCTGAAACTTTTGAACCACCAAGGATCGCTACGAATGGACGTTCTGGAGCTTCAACTGCTTCTTGGATGTAAGCAATTTCGTTTTCAAGAAGGAATCCAGCAACAGCTTTTTCAACGTTTGCTGAGATACCAACGTTAGATGCGTGTGCACGGTGAGCTGTACCGAATGCATCGTTTACGAAGATACCATCTCCAAGTGATGCCCAGTATTTACCAAGTTCAGGATCGTTTTTAGATTCTTTCTTGCCGTCAACATCTTCGAAACGAGTGTTTTCAACCAAAAGAACTTGTCCATCTTCAAGAGCGTTAATCGCTGCTTCCAATTCAGCACCACGAGTAACACCTGGAAGGAAAGCAACGTCTTGACCCAATTTAGCAGCCAAGTCAGCCGCTACAGGAGCAAGTGATTTACCTTCTTTGTCTGCTTCTTCTTTCACACGTCCAAGGTGAGAGAAGAGGATTGCACGTCCACCTTGTTCAAGGATGTACTTGATTGTTGGAAGAGCAGCAGTGATACGGTTGTCGTTAGTGATCACGCCATCTTTTACAGGTACGTTGAAGTCAACACGAACGAGAACTTTTTTCCCTTTCAAGTCAACGTCTTTAACAGTCAATTTTGCCATTGGATATGACTCCTTCTATTTTTAATACATGATAATTATATCACAAAAGCTGTAAAAGAGGTAGAAAAATAGTGGATTTCTACCTCTTATTAGCAAGTCTGGAGCCATGCTCCTCGATTAGAATCTGCATCATAAAACCTCCCTTGTTTTTTACAAAGGAGGTTTACGATTCATCATGACCTTTTCAGTCAGTATCAAAACGCTTAAAAAGTTACTCTTCTTTCTTCTTGCCAGCTAAGAGGAAGCCACCAAGCGCTGCTAGGAGAACAGCTTCTGCTGCAAACGTAGCCTCTAAACTTGCCGTTGTTGGCAATTCCTTGTCAGTATCTTTGCTAGCTTGATCTTGTTGAGAAGTTCCTTCTTTAGATGGTGTTAAATAGCGATTCAAAACTTGTTGAACTCGTTGGTCCAGAAGGTCTGATCCGTTTTCCTTTTGATTCAATGGATCAGTTGGTTTCGTCGGATTCACTTGTTCTGGTGTCGGTTGATTGCCATCCGGTTGTTCTGGTTTTGTTGGATTCTCCGGCTGAACTGGTTGATCTGGTGTCGCTGGTTGATCCGGTTTAGTAGGCTCCTCTGGTTGAACAGGCTGATCAGGTTTAGCAGGTTCTTCTGGTTGGATCGGTTGATCTGGTCCTTCCGTTTTTGCTGACTTATAGACAATCGCATAGTGGGTAAAGTGAGGAGCTGTAAAGATAACGGTATCTCCTTCTCGCTCAAAGGCTAAGGATTGAGGTGCTTGACCTTCTGGGAAGAAGAGAACTTGCTCCACTTCTTTATCCTTATCCACAGGGATTTTCACAAGAGATGGATGCTGGGTATCGACATCCTGACCACTTGCATCGACTCCTTCGATATCAAAGATAGTCGCTCCTCGTCCCTTCAGCTCTTCTTTTTCTGCCTGATTGTCTTCAACTTTCGCGACTTTTAGTCCCTTAATAGCAGTAGGCTCCAAGTTAGAGAATTGAACTTCGACTCCAGTCACAGGGTCTACAAAGACCGCTGGCTTATCTTCTTTCAGGAGCGCAATCAAAGTTTCTAGACCTGTTTTTGCGGTTGCAAGCGCTTCAGGAGTGAGCTCTGAAGAGTCTAGGAGTTCTTTATTTTTCTCAACCAGTGCCTGTAAAGCGTCACCAGAAGGGTGGTTTGGCTTACTTGCTAATAGAGCGGTCGCTTCCTCTGTCAGAGCAGAAAGAGCTTCTTTCTCTTTGACTAGATTAGCTTGTCCATCCAAGGCTTTCAAGAGAGCGGTCAATTGGTTCAACTGCTCATTGACTTGATCTTGTGTACTGGTATCATGCTCTTTCAAGACTTTTTCAGAAGCAGCCATTCCAGCTAGCAAAGCTTCTTTGACTTCAGGACTGGCAAATGTAAAGTCTACTTTGGCTTTTGCAGCTTCAGCTTCAGCCAATTTTTGCTTGAGGTATTCATCGTTGAGAGCTGGTTTTGGATTGACGAGGACATCAAAGCTTGTGCTAGCTCCTTTGTAATGGATAGTGATGGTTTGACGGCCTTCCTTGCTCGCATCAAAGCCAGTTACTTCAACCCCTTCATCGGTCAAGGCGTGCGTTTCAGTTGTTTCATCATCAAAGACAACTGTAAAGCGTCCGCCTTCTTTTTCCAATGCTTCTCCGACGATATATTCTACTTTTGGTTTGTCGATCAATTCTAGACCAGCAACTGTTTTTTCACCTGCTTCCTCTGCACTGACCACAAAAACAGTGAGAGTCTTATCCAATTTCTGACCAAGGTAAGAAACTTCTAGGTGTTGTTCTCCAAGCTTGCTACTGTCAAATCCATGAATCTCTACACCTGAGTTGGTGAGGTTGACCAGTTGATCTGCTTGGCCATCTTTATAATGAACACGGAGTGTTGCTCCTTTCAAGGAAAGAGCATCCCCTTCCCGGTAAACCTTCTTGGTCAAACCTTCTTCAAATTGAAGTCCCGCAATTTCTTTATCATTTTTTGGAACTTCGATCGCTAGAACATTACTGATATCTTTGCCAGGTTCTTGCGCACGATAGTAGAGAAGAGATGGGGTTGATTCAAAAGCCAGTGGTTTAAAGATCAGATTTCCAGCTTGATTGGCTGTCATGGTCGCAATTGGGCTAGTCGCTTCTTTATCGGCATAAAGAGTCAGTGTGGTATTGGCCGGAACATCTTTGAAGCCGACTTGGACAAAATGATTGCCTAAGTTTTGCGCTGCAGCATGTTTCATCGGGATGTTGACCGTTTCCGTATCCAGACTTTCATACATCTTCCAGTTGTAAATCCGGATGGCTTGCCATGGAGTTCCGTTATCTGCTGTAATGACATGGAGACGCCATTCTTGAGCCTTGATTGGATGGTCGAGTGTAATGTCGGACACATGGGCTTTATTGCCACGAACTTCCTTAGCAAGCTTCCATTCACCCGCTTCATCCTTGTAGTAAAGGTCGAAGTCACGGGTATTCATCTTGCCATCGTCGACAGATTCTCCACCCGCACCGGCATGGTCCATGACCCATCGAACAATGGTCCGTGGTTGTGTCAAGCGAATATCGACGGTTCCACTCAATTGAGCAGAGGACCATTTATCTGACAGACTTGTAATGGTACCATTTAACATCCCCTCGATGCCTTCACTACCATCCGCGTCTGGGAAGCTCGAACCAATGACTTTGGCTCCGATGACCACGTTTGGTGCTAGGGCTTTTGGAAGACTGGTATCTGACACTGTCATACCCCAATCAAAGGCTACAGTTCCTGCATCTGAACGTTGGCCGTTCTTCCCAACTGCAACGACCTTGAGGTCCTGAGTCGTTCCTTCAGCACTTGCTGAACGGCTAACTTTTGGTAGATAGACGGTTGTCGCAGAAGACCCTGTTAAGAGACGCCAGTTATCGCCATCTTTTTCATAGACTTCATAATAATCTGCGTCCGCTACCCCTTTAAAATTGAGGACTACTTCTGCTTCTTGCGCATTTTGTAGGCGTTTGCCCTGCACAGTTACTTCAGAAGGAGCAGCTGGTTTTTCTTGGTTCGACGTAATCGACAATTGACCGAGGTTGAACTTGTAATCTTTGACATCTGTATCATGGTCAAAGAACATCTTAACAGCATAAATGGTCTTGCCAGCCAGGTCTCCCAAATCGAAGGTTTGAGTTGACCAATCTGCGCTTGGCGTCAATTCTTTCCATACATATTCGGAGTAGTCTTCTTTTGTAGCAACAGCTATCCAAGCAGCTGCACCGACCCCACCCTTGTGAGAGACGCTCAACTTGGTCGTTTCTGTCACGGGGATCTTGGTCGAATAGAGCATAACATTTTGACTGCTATTGGCTTTCAGATCGCCTTCAAAGGCTAGAGAGTTCCCTCCATTGTAGGCTTGATCAAAATCATAACGCCCTTTCAATGGCGTACTATCTTCACTATGTTCTACCCACCAACGCCATGTTGGAAGGTAGCCAGAGACGGATCGGTAATTCCACTCCCCTTCTTTAGAAATCTTGCCATCCACAAACCAATGTTTGCCGTGACCAGTATTGAAGGAAGTATTAAAATCAGCATTTGTGATTGGGGTTTTGTCCACAACCAAATTAGACATTCCATACCAAGATTGGTCTGCTGGTTTTCCTTTGGTTGGATCTCCTTGGAATCCAGTCCAGAATAAATCTTCATGGGTATGGTAACCTTCTCCCGTCTTTCCTAGACCTGTAATGGTATCAGGTGCATAGAGACCAAGAGATAGACGCAACTTGCCATGCTCATCTAAAATCGCATTCCAGTCTACATTGGTCTTATAAGAACCTCCTTTTTGAAGTTCCAGTCCTGCTAAAACATCATAAGGATTGCGGTTAATCCATTTGGCTGTACTAATCGAATAATCAACTTCTGATTTGCCCCAGTTAAAGTTGGCAAAGAAGGTATCAACTGGATTTTCGCCATTTTCAGGCTGCATGAAATTGTAGTTGTATTCACCCAGTGCATTTTCATGGTAGCGACCATATTCATAGGTCATGGCATCATACCAAGAGTACTTGATCGGATAGTTGACGCTCTTCGCATATTCCTTGGTATAAAGAAGGAAATCTCTTAATTTTGGCCCCAAAGGCTCTACTAAGTTCCCTGTTGTTTCTTGGTTGATAAAGTAGCCATCAAAACCATAGTACTTGGCTAGATCAACCAATTTCCGAGCAATCGGGAAGGTTTTTGAGCCTTCACTATCTTCTTTCAAGGTTTCTGCAAAGCGCTCTTGATCCTTAATGCTACTAGACCAGTTGTAGAAGAGAGTTCCGTAGATGGGAACCCCATTTCGGTGAGCCGCATCAATCACATCTGCTGAAGGGACAAGTCCTTCCCAAAAGACCATAGAATCCAAATATTGCCAGTAGTCAAAAGCATAGGCCTTAAACTCTTCCCCACCGACTGAAGCATGATCCTTAGCCTTTGAGTTCATGTTAGAAAGGGCTTGGATCTTTGCTTCTGGGTTGGCTTGCTCGTTGATTTGCTTCCCTTGAAAACGGCTAGCAAGGGGAACACTTGCTCGGTTCAAATCATCATCTACTCGTTTACCAGGTTCCCATTTCAACAAATCATCCCAAGTATCAAATTTGACCTCTTTTGGTCTTAATTGTTTTTCTTCATTGGTTGGTAAATCTTCCACTTTTTCTGCAGCTACTTTTGGTTGTTCCGTCGCTGAAACAGCTGGAGTATCTGTCGTCGTCGGACTAGCTTCTGGAGTTGCAGGACTAGCCTCTGTCGTAGCTGGAGTTGCCTCCTCAACTGGTTTTGCTGTTTCTCCAGTTGGCAAAGCAGCATCTGCAGTGTAGACTCCCGCTTCTCTGATCAAACGATTGACATCTTCCGTATTTGCTATGGAAGCTTCTAAGGGTTGTTCTTTAGTCGCATGCGTCTCATCTGCTGAGACTGCCCCCGTTCCTAAAAATGCCAATCCAATCAATGCAGAACAAACTCCTACACTGAATTTTCGGATACTAAAACGTTGTTGTTTTTCAAATTGATGACCTTTCATCTTGACCTCCTCAAATGGATTTTTTCTTTTTCTTGAGCGATTTCCATTGGCTCCTTCCTCTACGACTTGTAATCGCTTTCATTTCTTTGTATTAGAAATCTCCAATCAAGAATAGGATACCGAATCCAGTTAACACTGTCAATCCATTTTGGCAAGTCCTATAATATGATGAGGAAGGTCTAAAAAAAGTACAAAAAAGAGGAGGTTACCCTCCTCTCATCATACAGATGAATTATTTAGCAATTTTTGCGAAGTATTCAAGAGTACGAACAAGTTGTGCAGTGTAAGACATTTCGTTGTCATACCATGAAACAACTTTAACCAATTGTTTACCGTCAACGTCAAGAACTTTAGTTTGAGTTGCGTCAAACAATGAACCGTAAGCCATACCTACGATATCTGAAGATACGATTGGATCTTCTGTGTAACCGTATGATTCGTTAGCTGCTGCTTTCATAGCTGCATTTACTTCATCAACAGTAACGTTCTTTTCAAGAACTGCAACCAATTCAGTAACTGATCCAGTTGGAGTTGGAACGCGTTGTGCAGATCCGTCCAATTTACCGTTCAATTCTGGGATTACAAGACCGATAGCTTTAGCAGCACCAGTTGAGTTAGGAACGATGTTAGCTGCACCAGCGCGAGCACGACGAAGGTCACCACCACGGTGTGGTCCGTCAAGGATCATTTGGTCACCAGTGTAAGCGTGGATAGTAGTCATCAATCCTTCTACAACACCGAAGTTATCTTGAAGAGCTTTAGCCATTGGAGCCAAGCAGTTTGTAGTACATGAAGCACCAGAGATAACTGTTTCAGTACCATCAAGAATGTCGTGGTTAGTGTTAAATACAACTGTTTTAACGTCATTTCCACCAGGAGCAGTGATAACAACTTTCTTAGCTCCACCTGGGTGCAAGTGTTTTTCAGCAGCTTCTTTCTTAGCAAAGAAACCAGTTGCTTCAAGAACGATTTCTACACCGTCGTTAGCCCAGTCGATTTGTTCTGGATCACGTTCAGCAGAAACTTTAACGAATTTACCGTTAACTTCGAATCCACCTTCTTTAACTTCCACAGTACCATCGAAACGACCTTGAGTTGTGTCATATTTCAACAAGTGTGCAAGCATAACTGGATCTGTAAGGTCGTTGATGCGAGTAACTTCAACACCTTCTACGTTTTGGATACGACGGAAAGCAAGACGACCGATACGACCGAAACCGTTAATACCAACTTTAACTACCATTCGTGATTTCCTCCTTATGAAAATCAAAAAATTTTTTATGTGAAAAGAGTAACTTGATAGGTTACAAATCATCTTTCAACAATATTATTATATACTTTCTTCCCCTAAAATGCAACTGATTTCATTAGGATTAGAAATATTACACAAACTTTCATATTCATTTTCACTATCTCTTATGAGGAAGAGGTCTAAAGCTCTTTTCGAATCAAAAAAGCTTTCCTCATAGGAGGAAAGCTTTTAGCTAGACGGTAAAATTATGCTTCACCTTTAGCTTTTTTAATGATTTCTTCTTGTACTGATCTCGGTACATCTTCGTAGTGGTCAAATACCATCATGAAAGTACCACGTCCTTGAGTTGCAGAACGAAGGACAGTAGCGTAACCGAACATTTCAGCAAGTGGTACATAAGCACGAACGATTTGGCTTGCACCGTGTGCTTCCATACCATCTACACGTCCACGACGAGCAGTTACGTGACCCATAACATCCCCAAGGTTTTCTTCAGGAACTGTGATAGTTACAAGCATCATTGGTTCAAGAATAGCTGGTTGTGCTGATTTAGCTGCTTCTTTAAGAGCAAGAGATGCAGCGATCTTGAAGGCAGTTTCAGATGAGTCGACATCATGGTATGATCCATCGTAAAGCTTCGCTTTTACGTCAACCATTGGGTAGCCAGCAAGTACACCGTTAGCCATAGATTCTTGAAGTCCTTTTTCTACTGCAGGGATGAATTCACGTGGAACCACACCACCGACGATCGCATTTTCGAACTCGAATCCTTTACCTTCTTCGTTTGGAGTAAATTCGATCCAAACATCACCAAACTGACCTTTACCACCAGATTGACGTTTGAAGAATCCACGTGCTTGTGTAGAAGCGCGGAATGTTTCACGGTAAGATACTTGAGGAGCACCAACGTTTGCTTCAACCTTGAATTCACGTTTCATACGGTCAACAAGGACATCCAAGTGCAACTCACCCATACCAGAGATAACTGTTTCACCAGTTTCAGGGTTTGTTTCAACGCGGAATGTTGGATCTTCTTCAGCCAATTTTTGAAGGGCAATACCCATCTTATCTTGGTCTGCTTTAGATTTTGGCTCAACCATCAATTGGATAACTGGTTCTGGAACTTCGATTGACTCAAGGATAACTTTTGCTTTCTCATCAGTCAATGAGTCACCAGTTGTTGTATCTTTCAAACCAACAGCAGCTGCGATATCTCCAGAGTAAACTGTTTCGATTTCCATACGAGTGTTGGCGTGCATTTGAAGGATACGTCCGATACGTTCACGTTTACCTTTAGATGTGTTCAATACGTAAGATCCAGAGTTCAAGACACCTGAGTACACACGGAAGAATGTCAAACGACCTACGAATGGGTCAGTCATGATCTTGAAGGCAAGCGCAGCAAATGGTGCTTCATCAGATGCTGGACGTTCTTCTTGTTCGTCTGTATCTGGGTTGATACCTTTAATCGCTGGGATATCAAGTGGGCTTGGAAGGTAGTCAAGGACTGCATCCAACATCAATTGAACCCCTTTGTTCTTGAAGGCAGAACCACACAATACTGGGAAGAATTCAACATTGATAGTTGCTTTACGGATAGCAGCTTTCAATTCTTCGTTAGTGATTTCTTCACCTTCAAGGTATTTCATCATCAAGTCTTCATCAGTTTCAGCAACTGCTTCAACCAATTTTTCACGGTATTCTTGAGCTTGGTCAAGGTATTCAGCTGGGATATCTTCTTCAAGAATGTCTGTACCAAGGTCGTTGGTGTAGATTTCAGCTTTCATCTTGATCAAGTCGATGATTCCACGGAAGTCATCTTCTGAACCGATTGGCAATTGAATTGGGTGTGCGTTTGCTTGAAGACGATCATGAAGCGTGCTTACTGAGTAAAGGAAGTCAGCACCGATTTTATCCATCTTGTTCGCAAATACGATACGAGGAACACGGTATTCAGTCGCTTGACGCCAAACTGTTTCTGTTTGAGGCTCAACACCTGATTGTGAGTCAAGAACCGTTACAGCACCGTCCAAAACGCGGAGTGAACGTTGTACTTCGATCGTGAAGTCCACGTGTCCTGGTGTGTCGATGATGTTAACACGAGTGTCTTTCCATTGAGCGGTTGTCGCAGCAGATGTGATGGTGATACCACGTTCTTGCTCTTGCTCCATCCAGTCCATTTGTGACGCACCTTCGTGAGTTTCACCGATTTTGTGAATCTTACCAGTGTAGTAAAGGATACGCTCAGTTGTAGTTGTTTTACCAGCATCGACGTGGGCCATGATACCGATATTACGAGTTTTTTCAAGTGAAAATTCGCGTGCCATGAGGTTTTGTTCTCCTATATTTTTTATTTCTATACTATTATAACATGATTTAACAAAAACGGATAGGCAGGACCTACCCGTTCTCATTGTTTATTCTGTTTGGTTTAGCTGATTTGAGCTCAATTGAACCCAGGCTAAAGTTAGTTAATTTGAGCCGGAACGGGATGCTGTATGAATAAGATAAACTTCCTTGTATTCATCGAATACTGCGTCAGTTTCCTATTTTCACTTTGCATCCTTTCCGTTCCTAGCATCATGATCTTACCAGCGGAAGTGTGCGAAGGCACGGTTAGCTTCAGCCATACGGTGAGTGTCTTCACGTTTCTTAACTGCTGCACCAGTGTTGTTTGCAGCATCCAAGATTTCTTTAGCAAGGCGGTCAACCATTGTGTGCTCACCACGTTGACGAGCGATGGTTACCAACCAACGAAGTCCAAGTGTTGTACGACGTTCTGGACGAACTTCAACTGGGACTTGGTAGTTAGATCCACCAACACGACGTGCACGTACTTCAAGTACAGGCATGATGTTTTCCATTGCTGTTTCAAATACTTCAAGCGCGTCATTTCCAGTAGCTTCTTTGATTTGCTCAAAAGCACCGTAAACGATTGAAGCTGCTGTACCACGTTTACCATCAAGCATAACGCGGTTGATAAGACGAGTAACTAGTTGTGAATTGTAAAGCGGATCTGGCAATACATCGCGCTTTGGAGCTCTATTTTTACGACTCATTTCTCTTTATCCCCTTTCCTTATGCTTTTGGACGTTTAGTACCGTATTTAGAACGGCCTTGTTTACGATCGTTAACACCTGCAGTATCAAGTGCACCACGGACGATATGGTAACGTACCCCTGGAAGGTCTTTTACACGTCCACCGCGAAGAAGCACCACGCTGTGCTCTTGCAAGTTGTGTCCGATACCTGGGATGTAGGCAGTAACTTCGATCAAGTTGCTCAAACGTACACGAGCGAATTTACGAAGGGCAGAGTTCGGTTTTTTAGGTGTCATTGTTCCAACACGAGTTGCAACACCACGTTTTTGTGGTGAAGAAACGTTTGTTTGAACTTTTTTATGACTGTTGTAACCAACGTTCAAAGCTGGTGATTTAGATTTTTCTACTTTTGATTTACGCGGTTTGCGAACCAATTGGTTAATTGTAGGCATCTACATTCTCCTGTATTTTTTTATTTTTGGTGATGATACACTTGGTGACAGCTACCATCTATGTGTACTTTTGCAACATTTGTCAGCACGTCCCTGTACACTCTTGAGAGACCAAAAGTAAAAAGTACCGTCTATTATTGTAACATAGCGGCACTTTCACTGTCAAGATTTTTTTCTCTTTTTTGCACGATTGCTTCTTCTTAAAATCGCGCTAGATTATTGTTCAGATTGTTGCGTTACAGCTGGTGTGTTAGCATTCGAAACCTGAGGAACCTCATTGGACTGATACTGAGGGACTTCTGCTGGAACGACTTGCTGAGGTTGACCTGTTTGGCTAGCTTGATTCGTATCAGTTGATTGAGTATTCTGGTTGGTTTGCATTCCGTAATAGTCTACAATGTACTGAATACGAGCTTGAAAGGCCTGTTTTTTGGTTTCGTCCTTCACTTTTTCTACGGCCCCTTTGGCAGCGGTTAAGGTTTCTTGAGTTGCAGTCGTTTCAAAATGAGCAACTGCTTTTTCAGCCGCTTCAGCGATTTTCGCTTCCTCTTCTTCTTTGGCTTTTTTAGGATCTTTCTTCTTAATAGGAAGAGAACCTGTTTTTTTGGTTTCTCGCTTCACTACTGTAACTTGGTCTGCAGAATTTTTACGAACCGTATAAAGCCCACCGACAAGAACTCCTGTCAAGATGAATATCGTTGCCAATCGAAGCCATAGGGGACTACGATCAAAACGGTCTAAAATTGTTTTCATTTTCCTTTCTCCCTCTCCAGCTTAGTCCTTATCAAAAATATTTCCGATTTCTACATCAATTTTATTTTCTGCTACATCAATATTGGTCACACGTAGAAGTGACTTGTGATCAAATAAATCTTTACTTCTAGCCGAAGCATTGTCCGCAAAAATAGCAACTCCTGCCAACTCTGAATCGAACTCAGCTAAGAGGCTAACCATCCCACTGATAGTTCCCCCTCCTTTAAGGAAGTCATCGACAATCAGAACACGGCTTCCAGCTTTCAAACTACGTTTAGATAGGAACATTTTCTCAATCCGATCGCCACTGGAACCAGATACGTAGTTGACACTGACCGTTGAGCCTTCTGTAATTTTCAAATCGCGTCGTACAATGACAAAAGGAACATTTAAGACATTCGCTACCGCGTTTGCTAATGGAACACCCTTAGTGGCCACCGTCATGACTGCATCGATTTTTTGATCTCGGAAGGCCTTGGCAATAATGCGTCCGATATTATTTAAGATTTTTGGATCACTTAGCAAATCCGAAAGGTAGATATACCCACCTGGTAAAATCCGGTTACTTTCTGACAATTGATTGCACAAATTTTGGACAATTTCTTTTGAATCTGCATCCGAAATCGATGGTGTAAAGATGACCCCTCCACCTGCACCAGTAAGAGTTTCAATGCTTCCAATTTCCATTTCTTCAAAGGCCCGTTTAATAATGACAATGTCCTCAGAAATAGATGATTTGGCAGATTCGTATTTTTCGGCAAATGTATTTAAACTCGTCAATTCGTAGGGATGATTAATCAAGTAATTCGAGATCACAACCATCCGCTCACTTCTTCTTAGCTTCATTTTCTCTCCACATAGTTTTTTTATTGTATTATACCATATTATACCAAAAAACGAACATTGTTAGTCTCACAACATTCGTTTTTGGTTTTTTTACTAACAAACTAAGAGCAGCTTATTTAAGGCCAGTTCATTAGGAATCTTTTAAATTTGGCTTATAGAAGGAGCGATTGTCCAAGGCAAAAATCTTATTGGTCATCTCACCAGGGCCTACTAAAGCTAAGGCAGAAGTCATCATCATCATTTCTGCATCTAGGTTATCAATCATATGGATGATCTCGGCTTCCATGATTTTTGGACGAACCGGGCTACCATATTCTAGTAGACCATGGTGACTCAAAATCACATGGCGCAACACAACCACATCTTCTTTTTGATCGTCAATCTTTAACTCTTGTAAGACCTTGGTAATTTCTTCATCGATCAGAGCGATGTGCCCGATGAGGTTTCCTCGAACGGTATACTCTGTATTTTCAGGCCCTGATAGCTCCAGTACCTTGGCAAGATCATGAAGCATGATACCGGCATAGAGGAGACTCTGGTTTAATTGAGGATACACCTGAGAGATGCTCTCAGCCAAACGAACCATAGTGGCTGTGTGATAAGCTAAGCCTGTCTCAAAAGCATGGTGGTTGGTTTTGGCCGCAGGATAAGAGTAGAACTCTTTGTCATACTTGCTGTATAGCGCCCGCACCACACGTTGCCAAACTGGATTTTCTATTTTGAAAATCATCCCCGATAGGTAGTCCTTCAAATCGACTGGGTTTACTGGAGGCTTTTCCTTAAAGTCTGCTGGATTTGATGGCTCCCCGCTTTGAGGCAACCGCAAGGTCAACTGATTGACCTGGGGCGTATTGTTGTAAATTTCCCGACGGCCGCTCATATGAACGACGCGACCAGCTTGGAACTGCTCTACATTATGTGGCTGAGCATCCCACAATTTTCCTTCAATCGTGCCTGTCTCATCTTGGAAGACAAAGGCAAGATAGTTCTTTCCAGCACGTGTCTGACGAAGATCTGCTGACTTAATGAGGTAGAAACCTTCAAACAATTCGTCTTTTTTCATTTGATTAATTTTGACCATCATCTTCTCCAACTTCTAAATTCAATAGGCTTTCTATATCTAGATTCTCTGACGTTTCAATGTTTCGGAGTGTACGCTCGATAGCATTTGTTCTTCGGTTTAAAAGGTCATCAATGTTGCCAGAGGCATGCTTCAACTGCCGTTGGGTCTTTTCTAAAACGCCTCCAAATTTTTGGAATTCCGTCTTGACGGATGCAAGGACCTTGCTAATATCATCCGCACTTCGTTGAATATTCAGGGTCTTAAATCCAACCGATAGGGAATTCAACAAAGCTGAAAGCGTACTTGGCCCCGCGACGACAATCTGCTCCTCTCTTCGGAGACGATCAAAGAAGGCTGGGTCGCGGACCACTTCTGAATAGAGCCCTTCCGTCGGTAAAAAGAGAATCCCAAAATTAGTAGTGGCAGGCGGATAGAGGTATTTTTGATGAATGTCCTTAGCAAATTGTTTGATACTAGCCAATAGGAGTTTGCGACACCGTTCAATCTCCTCTTTCTCCCCACTTTCATAGGCTTCTTCCAGTCGGTAATAACCGTCCAGAGGAAACTTAGAGTCGATTGGCAGATAGACGTATTCCCCTCTGACCTGACCAGGCATCTTGATGGCATACTCGACGCGTTCGCTGGAATGGGGAACTGTTACAAACTCTCTTTCATATTGGGCGGGAGTTAGGATATCTTCGATGATCTGGCCGAGTTGGAGTTCTCCCATAATCCCACGGGTTTTCGTGTTAGAAAGAACCTTATTGAGACTTCCCACATCTCTAGCGACCGTCTGCATTTCCCCAAGACCTTTATTGACCGACTCCAATTGTTTGGAGACCGTCTCAAAAGAGGTTTGAAGACGACTATGCAAGGTTTTTTCCAACTTTTCTTCGACCGTTTGACGCATCTGCTCCAAGCGCAAATCATTGGAAGCTTGAATCTGTTGCATCCGCTCGTCCGTTTTGTCTCGGTTTTTAGTAAAATTCTCAGCAAGTTCTGCTCGTAAAGCAGTCGTTTGCTGATGCATTTCTGTCCGTAATTCCATAAGACGGTCACTAATCGCCATCTCTATCTGCTGGCCAGTGATTTGCTGAGCTTGTCGCTCTCTCTCAAATCGGTAATCCAGCTGATCCGAAAGATGATCTTCTTGGTCCTCCAGTAAGTCACGGACCTGTTTGTTATCAGCTGTCCGTTGCTGGTAGAGCAAGAAGAGCAAGACAAGATTTCCCACTCCTAATACAAAAAGGATTATTTCCATCTTATTTCCCATCCTTGCTATAAATGATAAGGGCGTAGCCTCGATCAACGGTTAAGGTAATCGGCTGATTGATAAACTCGTTGGAACCATAAATAGCCTTTTTAAAATAATTGGTCTGATTTAAGGGATACTTGGCTCCTTCAATCTGGATGAAAGCTCCCTCAACTGGCATAAAAGCTACATAGGTATAGCCTGCTATAGGCAGAATGGTATTGCGACCTGCTGGACGATAGCAGAGATAATTTTGTTGGTCCATCAAGTAAAGTTGCGACATAAAGGGTGCAATCTCTGGATCACTGGGCAAAAAAACGCTGGCCAAATGGTGATCCAGGCGACCACCAAAGGCTCCAAAGATTAGAATGTCCGCTTGAGGCCAACGTTCTAACACTTCCTTAATCGCCAATTCCAGATCCGTATCATTTTTTTCTGCTACCGAAGTCCGTAATTCGTGAGCCGCAGATTGAATACTCTGGAATTCTTCTGGCTCGACCGAGTCAAAATCTCCAACTGCTAAAGAAAGTTCCAATCCTTGCTCTAATAGGAAAAGGCAACCTGCATCCACCCCGACATAAATATCTAAGTCTAGCGGAATGGTTTCCACTCGGCCTCCAGCTACAATCGCAACCTTAGTCTTGGATGGCTGCTCGAAGGGTTTGAACTCGTTCATTCACATCTCCATTAAAAACATAGGAACCTGCTACAAAGACGTTTGCTCCTGCTTCTTTCGCAGCGTGAATCGTCTTATCATCAATTCCCCCATCGACTTCAATATCGAAATCCAATCCTTTTTCTTCACGCAATTGTACCAATTGACGAATCTTATCCATAGTTTCTGGCAGGAAAGCTTGCCCACCAAATCCTGGATTGACAGTCATGACAAGTACTTGATCTACCAAGTTCAAGATGTGTTGGATACTTTCAACAGGGGTTCCTGGATTGATGACCACACTTGGTTTTACCCCTGCCAAACGAATTTTTTGAAGGGCACCATGGATGTGTGGAGTCGCTTCGACGTGAATACTAATGATATCTGCTCCGGCACGCGCAAACTCTTCAATATGTTGCTCAGGATTGGTAACCATCAAGTGGCAGTCAAACACTAGCTTGCTGTGAGGACGCATGCTAGCAACTACACCAGCACCAAAGCTGATATTAGGCACAAAGTGGCCGTCCATTACATCGATGTGGGCGTACTCTGCACCAGATGCTTCCAATTTCTTCAATTCACTTTCAAAATTTGCATAATCTGCACTCAAGATAGAAGGGGCTAATTTGTTTGTTTTCATATTCTTCATGTCTCCTTATTTGGGTAATTTTTTCGATACTTTTTTGTAGGTTTCTCGCCTATTTTCGATCTCACTCAATAACTGTAAGTAATTCTCATAGCGGAAGGAAGCTAAGATCCCTTCCTCGACAGCAGGCTTGACGGCACAGGATGGTTCATGTGTGTGGGTACAAGTACGGAACTTACAAGCCTGGCTCACCTTGGCAATGTCTGGAAAAGCATGATTGAGATCTTCCGCATTATCGACTTCATAATCTAGAGAGGAGAAGCCAGGGGTATCCGCAATTTTGCCCCCATTGAGATCATAAAAGCTGACAGCTCGCGTCGTATGGCGGCCGCGTCCAAGACTGTCGGAGATTTCTCCTGTCTCTAGTTCCAACTCCGGAGCCAAGGTATTCAAGAGGGTGGATTTCCCCACTCCTGTTTGGCCCATAAAGACCGTCACCTGATCCTTCAAGAGAGGCAAGAGCTCTTCCTTGTCAGTGACAAAGTCATAGCCCATTTTGCGATAGACTTCCTGGAAAGGAAGCATCTGAGCTGGATCTTCTAGTAAGTCCATTTTTGAAATATAGACAATCGGATGAATCACTTTTTGTTCCAATAGGACTAAAAAGCGGTCCAATAAATTAACATTAAAATCTGGCTCTTTGGCAGACATGATGACGACAGCCTGATCTATATTCACAATGGGTGGTCGGACTAAGCTATTCTTTCTTGGGAATATTTTTAAAATATAGCCTTCTGAATTTTCTTCGGCTGAAAATTCTACCTTATCTCCAACATAGGGAGTTTGTCCCTTTTTCCGGAAATTTCCTCGGGCGCGTGTTTGGTAAATTTCTCCCTCGCACTCCACATAATAAAAACCGGCCAAGGCTTTAACAATCGTTCCTTGCAACTAGCACTCCTTTAAAGTTAATACTACCATTATATCAAAAAATATACGATAGCGCTTGCGAACCTTAAATTCTATATATATTAGAATTTTATATCACCTTAAGAGTCAGTACAGAATCACTATATAAATTCTGTTACTATTTTTTCTTGGCTTTTCTTTTAAAAAGAGTATAATAGAACTATGCGGAGGTGGTGGAACGGCAGACACGCATGCTTCAGGCGCATGTGCCCCTTCGGGCGTGAGGGTTCAAATCCCTTTCTCCGCATCTTGGAAAGGTGGCCCAGCTCGGTACGGCACCGGACTCGAAATCCGACAAGTGGATTTTCTTCACGCGCGGGTTCAAATCCCGTCCTTTCCTTCCATCATTCAAAAAGACATGAGCTTCATATCTCATGTCTTTTCTATTATTTGATCCCGGCTTCTAGAAGTCCGTCAGCCAAGCGGGCGAAATCTTCTAAGCTAAGGGCTTCTCCTCGTACAGATGGTTGCAAACCGGCTGCTTGGATCCCTGCTTCCAATTTGGCTTTGATTTCTTCGGTCTTGCCAAAGCGGCTGGTCAAGTTGTTCCAAAGCGTTTTGCGACGGTGGACAAAGCTGGCCTTGCTAACAAAGAAGAAGAAATCTTCATCCTTGACTGCCACTGCTGGTTCTGGGCGACGCACCATCTTGAGGATGGCAGAATCGACGTTTGGCGCTGGCACAAAGACGGTGCGAGGCACGATAAAGGCTACCTTAGCGGTCATATAGTATTGGACTGCAATGGACAAAGACCCGTAAGCTTTGGTATTAGGTTCGGCTGAAATACGGTCTGCCACCTCTTTTTGCATCATAACCACAAATTCTTGGAAAGGAATCTTGGATTCGATCAAGTGCATAAGGATGGGAGTCGTGATGTAGTAAGGAAGATTAGCCACTACCTTGATCGGAAGCTCTGGATTTTTGAACTCTGCGATGTACTGGTTGAGGTCTACCTTGAGGATGTCTTGGTTGACAACCGTGACATTGTCAAAATCACGCAAGGTATCCGCTAAGATAGGCACCAAGCGGTCATCAATCTCAAAGGCCATGACTTCTGCGGCATTTTCTGCCAAAAACTCCGTCAAAGCTCCAATTCCGGGACCAATTTCGATGACATTGACTGTTTTATCAATCTCAGCCGTATCGACAATCTTTTGAAGGATATTGGTATCGGTCAAGAAGTTCTGACCGAAGGATTTTTTAAAGGTAAAACCGTGACGCTCTAGCACTGCCTTGGTCACGCTATAATCTGCAATTCTCATTTTTTCTCTTTTCTAATCCGTTTAGTGTGAGACATACTCTCTCTTTTTTCTCCGCAGGCCAGTCTAACAGTCTTCTAAAAAGGCATTCTGCTCCGCTTGGTAGACATAAGCTTCCCCGTTCTTATCTAAGACGGTTTCCAACAAGGGCTCCATTTCCAAGGCGTCTTCAAGACTGATGATGGTAATCTTAGACGGATCGTCCAAGTCTTCCTGGGACTCATAACCTGTAAAGAACTGCCAACCACTATCTTGTGAATGATGAGGGACATCGTGAATCGCCCAATTAATCTCACGTCGTAGGAAGCAATCCTTGGTAATCATGGCCCCCTTTTGCGTATCAAGATTTAGCGGAGGAACCATCAGGCTTGCGATATGTTCCTGGGCAAATTCCAGCACATCTCCAAGCTGGATGGAGGTAATATAAGCCGGTTGATTGGTTAAACGTCCTTTAAATTTTCCATCACGAATCTCAGTCAGTTCAACCCACATACGCTCTGCTCGACACCCATTCTCCAAAACGGTATCCAGCACAAAGATAAGGCGAACCTGATCTCCAAGCTTCAATTGGTCGATTTCTTCTTGACTAGGAATCAAAAAATGTCGCGGGTTCTTTTGGTGCTCCACTTGAACATTCTCCAAAGAAAAGCCGATCACTTTTTTCTTATCTGTAAACAGGTCGAACAATCCCATCTTCCACCTCTATCTCTTTTTTAATAACTAGCCATCGTTTCTTCAACTTGTGCCAAACAAATCCCAAACAACTCCAAGCGTTTGAGCAGTTGTTTTCCATTGCAGTAGCCGATGCGCAAGGCTTCTCCTAGGTATTCCCGTCGTTTGCGACTGTCACTGCCCATCAGTAGGCCGAGTCGCATCAAATCTGACTTGGTAATATCAAAGAAATGCCCATCTTCATAGGAGCCCACCAGTCCAGCTAGGGCTTTTTCTAAGTCTTCAAAACTGGCATGCTCCACTCCAAGAGAACGCCCCTTGGTCTTAGATTTGGGTACTGCTTCGCCACGATTTAAAAAGGCATGCTTGGCTTGCGGAATTTCTTGCATGATGATCTTACGAATCCGTTCCCCATTGTAATCCGGATCCGTAAAGACAATAACTCCACGCAGCTCCTGTAAGGTAGCAATTCGTTCGAGGTCATCCTGATTAATGGCGGATCCACGTGTCTCATAGGTATCCACCTCATAATAGCGTTTCAGATTGGCCGTATCATCCTTGCCTTCAACAACAATCACTTCTGGTATTTTTCTTTTCTCAGTCAAGGCCAAATACCTTTCTCGCATTGTCATAGGTGGCTTGAGCTACTTCTTCTGTTGTCAAGCCACGTAGTGTTGCAATATGATCCACTACATAGCGGGTGTAGGCTGTTTTATTTTCCCGGCCCCGCTTAGGAATTGGTGCCAGATAAGGGGCATCTGTCTCAACCAAGATCTTATCGAGCGGAAGGCCAGCTGCCGCTTCTTGGACATCTGTTGCTTTCTTAAACGTGACCACTCCAGAAAAAGAGATCATCATTCCCAGATCCATGAAGCGCTTAGCTTCCTCTAAGCTTCCTGAGAAAGAATGCATGATTCCACCGCGCGGACCCACTCCTTCACTCTTGATAATGGCATAAGTGTCTTCGAGAGCATCACGCGTATGCACTACAAAAGGCAAGTCCAAGTCCTTGGACAGTTGGATCTGACGACGAAAAACCTTTTCTTGAACGTCTTTTGGTGCCGTCATCCAGTGGTAATCGAGACCAATTTCTCCTAGGGCGACGACTTTAGGATGTTTCAACTGTTCAAGTAAATAAGCCTCTACTTCAGGACTATAGTCGCCCGCCTCAGTGGGATGCCAACCAAGTGTGAGATAAACTTCTGGGTACTGGTCGGCCAAGGCTATTGCTCGTTCGATGGTTGGTTTGTCAAAGCCAACAACATTGTGGGCAAAGACTCCCAGCTCTTTAGCTAGTTCTAATTCCTCTTTTTCTCTCCCTGCAAACTCTTCAACGTTGAGGTGAGTATGGGTATCAAAAATTTGCATATGGATCCTTTTCTTCGATTTTTTCTCACTCTATTATAACAGAAAGCCTAGCTGAATACACTTTTGGCAAAACAAAAACCAGTAGTCTCGAGTTTCTACTGGTTTTTAGTTTTTTATCTGAATTACGCAGCCAAAACTTTGCGTCCTTTACGACGACGAGCTGCCAATACGCGACGACCGTTTTTAGTTGCCATACGGTGACGGAAACCATGTTTGCGCGCACGACGAAGTTTACTTGGTTGATAAGTACGTTTCACGATGAATACCTCCTCATAGATTTTGTATTCGTTTAGCCGGCTATAATGTGATCAGTTACTAAACATACTTTACTATTCTATCTGATTCACGTCTGTTTGTCAATAGCTATGAAAAATTTGTTGGGGCAGGTTCAATGATACCGCTTTTATTGGGCATCTCCTTCTATCCTTTGACGAGTCGCTTCATAGTAAGGAAGCAAGCTAGCCATTCCTTTTTTTAATTCCTCAAGAATGGCATCTCGACTCGTCGCTTGCGATAGATTGACATCGACTTTTACCAAGACCTTTCGGACCTGGCCAGTTTCCACACCTTTGAGAAGTCTCTGGCGATTGGCTTCTGTCCCTTGGAATCGTTGACTGACACCTTCTATTTGGGCGAAGTAATAGACTGGCGAAAAAACCGGAAGAGTTAAAACGCGGTTCTGCTTTTGTAGACTCTCCTCATCCTTCTTGCGTTCGATAAAACTTACTTCCAGGGACACACCAAAGTCCTTCGCATCACCATAAAGTCGCAAGGCAAACATCGGATCCGTGATCTCTCCCTCTCCTTGGAGATAAGCCCAAAAATGAGGGCGAAGAATTTGAGCTTGATTCATCCACTGACTGGTCCGATCTTGTTTTAAATGCGGAAAGTGCTTCTGAAAATCACTGACCAAGTGGGTGAATTCCTGCCGAGCTTCTTGCCCTAACTCGCGATACTCTACCATTCGCTCTGCATCCTCACCAGCTTTAGCAGGGGCTAGGTACTTGATCCCCTGACAGTTCAAAAAGTCTCTCATCTTATTATACATTTTGGTCTTCCTTTCCCAAATAGAAAAGGAGAGATCAAGCTTACACCCCTCTCTCCCTTTTGAAATTTTCCTTTTTAGACGGCAGATTAACCTTCAATATCGACGACAACGTAACGATTTGGTTCTTCTCCTTCAGAATAGCTGGTGACTCCATCCATTTTCGATACGATGCGGTGGATAATCTTGCGTTCGCTATTAGACATTGGATCTGTATGTTGCGCTCGACCTTCTTCTAGAGCACGACTTGCCAATTTTTGCGCATAGCTTTGAAGGACTTCTGCACGGTGTTCAACATAATCATTAACGTTGATCGCAATGTAGAAATTCTTAGAATACTGATTGTAAAGGTAGTTCTGTGCCAACAATTGAAGGGCCTTGAGAACTTTTCCGTGGTAGCCAATGACACGGCCTGGCTCATTGGTATCAATCTGCATATTGATGGTGCGACGGTTGTAGCTGCTTGAGATGCTAGCTTCGACATCCATTTCATCAATAACGGTTTGAACATAGGCAGTTACATCAGAAACAACCTTTTCAATGTCATAGCTTTCTTCTACTTCAATGCCCAAGTCAGCAAAATCAGATGTCTGGCGGATCTCAGCTTCGTTAAGACTTGAATCGAGAATCTCTCCATGACCCTGTTCTTCAAGAATGGTTTCAGGAGCCTTCTCATGTTTGAGAATCTCAGCCTTCACTTCTTCAGAAACTTCTTGGCCTTCTTCTTCAACTTTTTTAATCGCTGCTACCACGCGACCCAAATCAACAGTCTCTTCACTGACACTCTTGACAGGTTCGTTTTGAGCATTAATTTCCTCAGGAACTCCCTTAACAGCTTGTTGATTGGCTTTTGTCACTGTAGTTTCTGCAATTGGTTCGATGTCTACCACAGCTGGCTTCTTACCAAAGAGACCGAGGAACCCTTTCTTTTCACGAGAAACGACAGTAATATGTGCTTTCATGCGCGGGATATCTAATTCTTTCAAACCATTTTGAATGGCTTCTTCAACATTGACTCCTTTATATTGGACCATCTGTCAAACTCCTTCTTAGTTTTTCTTTTTCTGTGCTTTGTTAAATGCACGTCGTTTTTGTTTTTCTATATCTTTGATTGCCTGTTGCTCTGCTTCACGCGCCGCAATAATCTTAAATGGATTGTTCAATAGGTAAGTTTGCCCAACTTGGTAAGCATTGGAAACCACCCAGTAGAGAGCAACCCCGCTGGCTGAGTACATAGCGAAGAAGAAAATCATCACGGGCATTGCATACATCATGGCTGTCATTCCACCATTTTTTTCTGGCATGGCTTTGTTGCTCAACCAGGTGCTAAAGAAGGTGAAGACGGCTGCCAAAACTGGCAAAATAAAGGTTGGGTCTGTTGCGCTCATATCCAACCAAAGAAAATGACCGACTTTTAGGAATTCTACCCTACTCAAAGCTTGGAACAAGGCCATCAAGACTGGCATTTGAATAAACAATGGCAAGAAGGCAGAGGAAGTCTTGACGCCTTTTTCTTTATAGAGTTCCCGCATTTCTTCTGACATGCGAGTGCGGCTTTCCAAATCCTTCCCAGGGTACTTGGCCTGGATTTCTTTCACTAGTGGCTGAATCTCCTGCATTTTGCGCGAGGAGGTCATTTGGTATTGGAAAACTGGCAAAAGAATGGTCCGAATCAAGAGAGTGAAGAGGATAATCCCGACTCCGATGTTGCCTCCAATAGAAAGAAAACGGATGACTTCTGCAAAGAAGTAAACGAATTTTTCCCAAACTCCTGATGATTGGGAAGTCACTTCAGACGTTCCACAGGCTGTTAATAATAGGAGGGCCCCTCCGAGTAAGCTAGCTACTTTTAGTTTCTTTTTCACGTAATTACCTTTCCTGACGATAGACTTGCGCTAATTTTAATACATGGACTAGATTTTTTTCGACCTGATCAAAATCCAGTTCTTCAACTCCCTTTCGAGCAATCACAACAAAATCATCTGCTACAAGATGATCCTGGTGCTTCATTAAAACATGACGAATCAAGCGCTTGATTCGGTTGCGTGTCACAGCATTTCCTAGTTTTTTACTCACGGATAAGCCGACACGGAAATGGGGCTGCTCTTGTGGCAAACGGTAGATGACAAATTTTCTATTTGCACAATTCTTGCCGCTTTTAAAAATGGCATTGAAATCTTTTTCTCGCTTGACACGATAGCTTTTTCTCAAACTCCCACTCCCTCTTTTAAATTTATTCTATTATACCATAATTTCAAAAAAAACCAACGACCTTCTGGCTCTTGGTTTAAAGCCTCCTCCAGTGCCGTCAAAACGGCTAGGAGAAGAGATGCTGGAGGGTTGATAAGATGATGGGTAAGCTATAAATGAAGTTCAAGCCGATATGAGCAAGGATAGGATAATACAATGAGCTCGTCTTTTCATTCAATAATCCAAAAATCAGGGCGGGGATGGTATAGATCAAAAAACTCAAAACAGTAAAGGGATGGTGAAGGAATTGAAGTCCACTATAGATAAGGGCTGGGGCCCATACACTCGCGTAGAAGGGCCATTTTTTAAAATAGGCTTGGACAAGCGCTCCACGAAAGATCAGTTCCACGGTCATCGGTCGAATGATGACCACTAATACAAAGAGGATGAGAGATCCTAAGGCTTCCAAGGTCACCGGAAAAGAGTGATAAATAGCTAGACGTCCTTTGGTGAACCCACTAAGAAAGTAGTCTAGCCAGTAGATGGCACAACTGGAGAATATAGTAGCGTAGATAGCGGGAAGGAATTGTTTCTTCTTCGCCCACTGAAAAACCATGCGTGGACTGTATTTCTTTACCAATGAAAAAACAAGCACCAAATAACCTGCCTCTAAAAAGAGAAGGGTCCAAAAATAGCTAAGGGGTTGGCCGACTTGGTTGCTGACTAGTTGGGCCAACTCGCGAAATTGTGGCCGAACTAAGATATAGAAGACCATTAGTAAGAGTGGATAAAAGAGCTTGGCCTTTGTCTTTAAAAATTTCATACATTCCTTTCGAGGGAGACAAAAAATGATTTATTGCATCTTACCATAATCATTCCTAGGATTCAATTAGAAAGTGAACCAAAAAAGGTCGAGACAACCGTCTCTGACCTCTAATTTCTATTGGAATGCTCGTCCTCCCCTTTTATGTAAATCACAAAGCCTACAAGCACGGACACAAGAATGGCTAGACACAGAATGGTTTCTAACCAGACAAGGGGCCTTAACAGAGAACTGTGCAATAGGCCTTGGGCCATTTTCAGGGAAGTAGCTGTGATGACCGTCGGGAAGGTTAAGGCTGAAAAGGCTGGTTGAAAGCCCTCTTTTAACATTTTAGGCAGACGCGTTAAAACGAAGAAATAAAAAGCTTGAGAGAGTCCGACCATAATGGTTAACAGCCAAACAGGTAGACTGGCTCCACCCACACGAACCAGGGCCGCTAACAGAAGAGAAAAGGGGGCACAATAAATCCCTTCTTGTCCCAATAAGTGGCTCGGTAAAGGGGTAGTTTTCAACCCCTGATAGATCAAGGGGTAAAGAATCAAGGTTAAGACAAAGCCAAATCCAAGAGTCAGATAGGCCAGCTCAACCACTCCTACCACTGGGTAAGTCAAGGCGGCAACAGCAATCCCCACATAAAGGACGGTCCAACTAGGGGTGGCATTGGCTCTTGGTTTTGCCAATATATGGGTCTTGGTAAAGTAGAAGATCAAGCCACAATCTAAGAGGAAAGCAGTCCACCAAACTAACTGGGCGAGTCCTCCAAATGTCGGAAAGAGTCGTAAGAGATAAGTCGATAGAATCATCCCAGCCATGGGAAAGGTCGCCATCCCAGACAGAAGGGCCGGCTCTTGTAGTTCGATCTTGGTTTCTGACCAGTAGAACAGATGGTGACATAAAAAGAAAACCCATAGGATCAAACCCGTCAAACTGAAGAAATGAGCCAGAACTGGGAAGGTATCAGACAGAAGGTTTCCAGCCCCTGCTAAACCTAACAGGCAGCCTGAAAATGCTAAAGGAATCTTTTTCATCTTGATCTCCAATCATTTTATCGCTTTCAGTATACCATAAAATACCAGGAGGGATCATCAAAAAAAGTAGACACTAAAACTACTTCTTTTTTAAAATGCTTTAATTACTCTAGTATATAAGGAATGATGGAGTTTTTTTGCTGTAAATAAGTCCCATAAATCTCTAAAGACCATTAACACATAGAACTCCCCTATTCAAATGTAAAACTGAAAGCTACCAATAACCTCATCAAAGACATCAAGCAAAATACTGTTGCTTTCCAGAACATTGACCACTTTAAAACTAGAATTTTCATCGTTTTGAACATCAAAAAGGAGAGAACCAATTCGATCCTCTCCAAGGTGTAACGTTTCCTCACCCATTATAGCTGACAAAATACCCAGAGCCCTTCTCCAATCTCCCTCTGAGATTTTAGAGTAGCAATCTTGACACTTACTTCTTTATAATGCAATCTATAAGCCTCTGTCAACATTCTTAAATAAGAATAAATGTATTCCTATTTTGCAATTTCTTCCAACATTTTTTCAATGTGTTGGATAGATTTCTCGCGACCAAGCAAGTAGATGGTTTCTGGCAATTCTGGTCCGTGCATCTCTCCTGAAACGGCGATACGGATTGGCATGAAGAGGTTTTTCCCTTTGATACCAGTTTCCTTTTGGACTGCTTTGATTTGCGGGAAGATATTTTCTACCACAAACTCATCGTCTGACATGGCTTCAAGTTTTGCCTTAAAGGCCTCAAGTACAGTCGGAACCGTTTCACCAGCCATGACTTCTCGCTCAGCTTCTGTCAATTCTGGGAAGTCTGAGAAGAAAAGGTCTGTCAATGGAACGATTTCATCCACTGACTTCATTTGTGGTTTATAGAGTTCCACCAATTTTTCAGCCTTGTCTGTCAAGCGTCCTGCTGCTTCGAGGAATGGTTTGGCCATTTCAAAGATGGTCGCAAGATCCGCATTCTTGATATACTCATTGCTCATCCAGTCCATTTTCTTCTGGTCGAAGGCTGCTGGAGACTTGCTAAGGCGGTTTTCATCAAAGAGCTTGATGAGTTCTTCGCGAGAAAAGATTTCGTCTTCCCCACCAGGGTTCCAACCAAGAAGAGCGATAAAGTTAAAGACTGCTTCTGGAAGGTACCCTTTCTTCCGGTAATCTTCGATAAATTGAAGAGTGTTAGTGTCCCGTTTAGACAACTTCTTACCAGTTTCAGAGTTGATGATCAAGGTCATGTGGCCGAACTCTGGAGCTTCCCATCCAAGAGCCTCATAAACCATGAGCTGTTTTGGTGTATTGGCAATGTGGTCATCTCCACGGATGACGTGAGAAATTTGCATGTCATGGTCATCGATCACAACGGCGAAGTTGTAAGTTGGGTAACCATCTTTCTTTTGGATAACCCAGTCCCCACCGATATTGCCACCTTCAAACTCAATATCGCCTTTAACCATATCATGCCATTTGTAAATACCAGACTCATTCACAGCCAAGCGAACCGTAGGGATGATTCCCGCTGCTTCGCGTTCTGCGATATAAGCAGCTTTTTCTTCTTCGCTCATGCCGAGGTATTCGTTGATGTAGCGAGGTGTTTCACCAGCTACTTCTTGACGTTCACGTTCTGCTGCCAACTCTTCTTCTGTCACATAAGACTTGTAGGCTTTTCCGTCAGCCAAGAGTTGGTCGATATATTTTTGATAGAGTTCCAAACGTTCAGACTGGCGGTAGTTCTCATGCGTCTCTGGACTTTCATCCCAGTCCATACCCAACCAGCGAAGGTTTTCCAGCTGGGAACGTTCGCCGTCTTCGACGTGGCGCTTACGGTCTGTATCTTCGATACGGATAATAAAAGTTCCACCGTGGTGGCGCGCATACAAGTAGTTAAACAATGCTGTACGAGCATTTCCGATGTGTAGTAGTCCGGTTGGACTTGGTGCATAACGCACACGAATATCTTTAGTCACGTATGTTTCTCCTAATTGTTCTTTGATTCCGGGCTTCTCTTCTAACTAGCCCAGACACTTTTCACTCTATTATAGCACATCTCTGCATGAGTAGCTTCCTAATCGTGTCGTTCTTCTAGTTCAAAATCAATTGGCAGGGTTGCTAAGAAATGCTCCAACTCCCGCTCCCAATAAAACCATTCATGTTTTCCTGGTCCATGGCTGTAGGTGATATCAAAACCGAGGTCCTTCAGATGATCAACAGCTGTATTGTTGGCCTCATACAGAGCATCCTGCTCGCCACACCACGCCCATAAGACCGTCTTTTTATCTGAGTACTTCTCCGCAATGCTCTCCAAGGAGTAAGGACTCGTCGTCCAATCTTCTAGCTCTCCAAAGACCCCTTGCCAATAAGCCTTACTGCCAAGGTCAGTGTCTGCCAGTTGACGTCCCTCAAAGCTAAGAGCACCAGAAAAGCTAGCAGCATGCGAGAAGCGATTGGTTTGAAGGGCGAGTTTGAAAGATCCATAGCCCCCCATCGATAGACCAGCGATAAAGGTCTTCTCCCGCTTCTTAGTCATATTGGGGAAGAAGCGTGCCAAGGTCTTAGGCAATTCCTCTGCGATGGCTGTGTAGTAGGGATAGCCATACTGGGTATCCGTATACCAACCATTATTGGTATTAGGCAAGACAACAATCAGATTGGTCGAACGTAAGATCCGTTCTACATTGGTCCGTTTCAACCAGGAGTACTGATTGCCATTCATCCCATGAAGGAGATAGAGGACCGGGATATCTTGATCATCTGGATTTTCCACCCGAGATCCATCTGGGTAGAGGACGTTGATCCCCCACTCCATTGCGAGCGCTTCTGAATAGTATTCAATCTGCATTACTGCCATCTATCTTTCCTCACTATTTCTTCTTTTCCTTGATAAGAAAAAGCCGACGATCGACTTTTCCTCTTATCTTAATCCTAGCGTACTTCCATGACGACTGGCAAGATAGCTGGTCGACGTTTGGTCTGGTCAAAGAGGTACTTGGCCAAACTATCACGAACAGCACCCTTGAGCTCGCCCCAATCGAAGCTGTCCTGGGCTAAGTATTCTTCCACACTTTGGTTGACAATCTCAGCACTTTCGCGCAAGATATCGCGACTCTTCTTCACATAGATAAAACCACGAGTGTGAACTTTTGCCTTCGAGATAATGCGTTTTTCACGACGGTTAACCGTAATGGCCACAATAAAGATACCATCTTCTGAAAGGACTTTCCGGTCACGGAGCACGACATTTCCAACATCCCCAATGGCATTCCCATCGATGAGGACATCTCCAGCAGAGACGCTACCTGCAGGAACGAAGTCACCATTATCATATTCCATGATGGTGCCTTTTTTCGGAATGAAGATATTTTCAGGCAAAATCCCCACTTCCATCGCAAGCCGTGCATGGGCATCCAATTCGCGGTATTCCCCTTGAATTGGGAACAGATAGTTGGGGCGCAGGAGGTTGATCATCAATTGAAGATCACGCGCATTTCCGTGTCCTGATACACGCAAGCTTTGAGTAATCGCTTTTACGACTCCGCCTGCTTGATAGACCATGTTTTCTACACGTGCCATAACCGCTTCTTTAGCGATAGATGGAGTTGTTACGATATAGACCAAGTCACCATCCTTGATTTCAACATAGCGGTGACGGCCAATGGACATTTTACGGAGGCCGTTGATGGGTTCACCCATCCGCCCCGTTTCAAGAATAATCAATTCATGATCCTCAAAACGAGACATTTCTTTTGGCTTGATCAATATTTTTTCGTTGGCCAAAGACAGTTTATTTAAACGAATCCCTGTACGGACAATATTTTCTACGTCAAATCCAGTCAAGACAACCCGGCGCCCTGTCTCTGCAGCTGCGTCAAAGACTTGCTGGATCCGTGATAGGTTACTTGCAACAGCGGCTACAATGATACGGCCATCCCAGTCAGCAATCGTATCTAGGATTTCATCCCCAACCTCTTGCTCACTAGCCACTTGAATCTTACTATCGGCATTGGCAGAGTCACTCAAGAGAGCGAGGACGCCTTCTTGTCCAATCTCTGCCAAACGAGCAAAGTCAGTCGCATAAAACTCACTCGCTGTCTGGTCAAACTTGAAGTCTCCGGTATAGACGATACTTCCTTCAGAAGTCTTGATGACAATTCCTAAACTTTCTGGAATAGAGTGGGTTGTCTGAAAGAAGGAAACAACGGTTCCTCCAAAATCAATCTCTGAGTTGGCATCGATTACATGGAAATCATTGAACTTCTTGACACTGTCATTGCTCTTGACAAAGAGTTTGGCCAACTCGATGGTCAACTCTGACCCAAATACGGGAACTTTAGCCTCCGCTAAAAGATAGGGAAGGGCTCCAATGGCATCCGCATGCCCGTGCGTTAAAAAGACTCCTGCGATACGATCGCTATTCTCAAAGAGGTAGTCCATGTTGGGAATAACGACATCGACCCCTAGTTGCTCATTTTCTGGATACTTGAGACCAGCATCCAAAACAAAAATAGAGCCATTTACTTCAGCTATGTAGAGGTTTTTCCCGTTTTCACGGACTCCACCTAAAGTAATCAACTTAATGTTACTCATGTTTTCTCCTTTATGTGATGGTTCATACTTACGGTCCTTGGCTCACCAAGTCGAATTACAGTTTTGCAATTTTCTTGCATATCTAGAACATTATACTATTTTTTCACGATTTTTTCAAAAGTCAGACCAAACAAAAGCCCTCCATCATTTGATGGAGGAACCCTTATCAAAACCCAAGACGACAGCATAGAATGTCAGCTTGCTAAAGAGACGCTAGTCCGTATGATAGTCATTTTTCTTATTCTCAATCACCCGTATCGCCGCCTTGATCACATGAAATTCATTTAACAGTTCTTCTAGGTGGTGGTAATTCCGATCGCTGAGAGCCCCTTTCTTGAGGGTTTGGGACAAACTATAAAACCGATCAACATGCTCTTCAATATTGGCCAGTAACTCTTTCGCCTCTTTCAAACGGTAGCGATTCAGGAGCTTGCTTTGGCTATGTTTATAGGCGAGCACATTCTCACGATGAATATCTTGACAGACTTCCTTCTGCTCTTCATCCACCGTCAAATTGACCGCTTGGAAGCAAGTAATAAATTCTCGCTTCTTCAGATCACACACAAAGACGACACCGTCCTCTGCTACATAGGCTTCCGTATCGGGCCGTTGATCAAAACTGCTATCAAAATGATGAAGCGAGGGCACATGTTGATTGACCCAGCGTTTCAACTGCTCTTTATCGACCCCAAATCGTTCCATTGCTCTTTCTTTAAAGTGATCTCGACAGCTATATTCATGTGCGTATGGCAATCCCACTGACCTCACCTCAACTTTCTAGCATGACAGACAAAAAGACCTCCAGTCTTACGGGACTAGAGGTCTGGTCTGCTTCACTGACAAGAGGCGATTAACCATTTAGGCTAACGAAAACAACAGTTATGATTTTCATTTCTTTTCATGGTACGTTTTCACATACCAGTGGTTTTCTTTGCAATTTCTCTTTCAGTTTTGTTACAAAGCACTCAGTTGAGCATACCGAAGTTCGAAAACCATCCAAAGCTTCCACTACTATTTACACGTATTTCAATGTCATTTAGTAAGTTAAGCAGACTTACTTGACGGCTCAACCGATTTAACATTTCCGGCGTTAAGGCTCTTTTCATAAAGAGCACGAACAAGTGTCAGCGAAGACAGACCTAAAACGAAGTAACCTAATGTATGAATCTATAAGGCATTGGTATCAACCCCTTCTCCCTTATCTTCACCTATAGTATACTCCTTTAATATTGGTATTGCAAGCGATTACACGCTGAAACTAGTTTCTAAATTTACTCAAAGAAACGGTAGTAATCAGACAGGTCCATCTTAGCCTTTTCCTCTTGGTTCAAGTCCTGGATAATCTTTCCATCCTTCATGACAATCAAGCGATTCCCGTACTTGAGGGCATCTTCCATATGGTGGGTAATCATCAAGGCAGTCAGTCGATCCGTTTTGACAAATCGATCCGTCAGCTCCATCAAGGCCTGACTCGTCTTGGGATCGAGAGCAGCTGTATGCTCATCCAAGAGCAAGAGTTCAGGGCGCTTCAGGGTAGCCATCAACAGGCTCAGAGCTTGACGTTGTCCACCAGATAAGAATTCTACCGCCGTATCGACATGCTTCTCTAAACCATTGCCAATCTGGCTTAAAACCTCTTTAAACTCGTCTTTGTACTGGGCAAGGCGACGAGGAACCAAGCCCCGCTTTTCTCCTCGAAATTTTGCAATCAGGAGATTCTCGGCCACTGTCATACGAGGAGCCGTCCCCATCTTTGGATCTTGGAAGACCCGGGATAGGTATTTGGCCCGTTTTTCCGGACCATAGTGCGTCACGTCCTCTCCTTTGATCAAGACTTGACCACTGGTCAGAGGCAGAGTTCCAGCCAGGGTGTTGAAAAGGGTTGACTTACCAGCACCATTGCCCCCAAGAATGGTGATAAAGTCATGCTCATGAATCTCCAAAGAGACATTGTCCAAAATGACTTTTTCTTCATTCAAGCCATTGTTCACCACGATGGTGGCATTTTTTAATTCTACAATTGCGGTCATTTGCTGAGTTTGACTCCTTTCAGCAGTTTCTCTTTAAAGGTTGGAATCATGAGACAGATCGCCAAGATGATAGCGCTAAAGATGCGAATGTAGCTGGTATTGACACCGATGGCAATCACAGCCCAAATTAAGAATTGATAAATGATTGATCCAATAACGATACTGAGCAAACGTTCTGCTAAGGTTAGTTTTGAGAAAAGGACCTCTCCGATAATCAAGCTAGCCAAACCAACAACGATGACTCCGATCCCTCGAGAAGCATCTGCATAGCCTTCTTGCTGGGCCATCAAGGCACCTGAAAAGGCGATAATCCCATTAGAAACTACTAGCCCCATCAACTCCATCCGGCTGGTATGGATCCCAAAGCTTTTAGCCATCTCAGGATTGTCCCCCGTCGCAATATAGGCTTGCCCCAATTTAGTATCTAAAAAGAAGAGCATGGCAGCAATCACCAGAGTTACAAAGATGATCCCGATGATAATCTCGTTTACGCCACTCGCGATGGGAATCATATCTTGGATTTTTGAGTATCCGAGTAAACCCAGGTTGGCCCGTTGCATCACAAAGAGAATGACTGAGTTACAGGAAGTCATCACCAAAATCCCCGATAACAGCGTCGGAATCTTTCCTTTGGTATAAAGAAGACCTGTAGCCAATCCAGCCAAGCACCCCGCACCAATAGCCGCCAGGGTGGCTAATAAAGGGTGAACCCCTTTGGTAATCAGAGTTACCGCAACGGCTCCTCCTAATGGAAAGGAACCCTCTGTGGTCATATCTGGGAAATCCAAGATACGGAAGGTCATAAAGATCCCTAGCCCCAAAATAGCCCAGATCAAGCCTTGTGAAATAATCGAAATAAGCATATCTTTGTCCTAACTATTGTAAATATCCTCTATTGTATCATATTGCGAGACGTGATTTCAATGCTTTCAAGAAATAACAAAAAGGCCCCACTCCTTAAAGCGAGGCCTCCTTGTGGAAAACTAAAGCATTTACGAACCTAGTGTGATTCGTTGGTTTTTACCACTTGTTTAGTCTTCGTTTTTCTTGCGTCTTGCAAGACCAGCAAGTCCTACCAAACCAAGAGCAGCACCTAACAATGCAGCAGAAACTGATTGTTCTTCACCTGTAGCAGGAAGTTGTGGTGTTACTGGTGGTGTTGGTGGTGTTACCGGCGGTGTTGGTGGTGTTACCGGTGGTGTTGGTGGTGTTACCGGTGGTGTTGGTGGTGTCACCGGTGGTGTTGGTGGTGTTACTGGTGGTTTCGGTGGAATTACCTTGTTGTTGAACTCAGTATCTTCCGGTAATTGAGAAGTTGTCGTTAAGACTTTGCCTTCTTTAGTAACTGTTACTGTTACTGTAGCTACCATCTTATCGTATTCAACTCCTGCTTCAGTACCTTTAACCTCTTCCACTGTGTAAGTGTGAGTTCCTTCTTCTCCACGTTTGAACTCTAATGCAGAGAACTTGATGTTTCCTGATGCATCGTTCTTAACTGTTTCAATAACTTTTCCATCTTTATCTTTAAGTACGAAGCTAAATTCACCTTCTTTTAGCTCACGTCCTTCAAGTTTCTTAGTGAAATTAAATTCAACTTTAGTTGGGATGTTAACGACACGTTTTTCTGTTGGTTTTTCTGGTTTTTCAACAGATTTCTTAGTTGGATCGTATTGGTGAACAGTTTGTGAAGCAGTGTTTTCGATATCTACACCATCTTTAGCTGTTGCTTTAATAGTTGCAGGGATCTCAAACTTGTAGTAACGTCCGAATGCAAATTTAGCAGTGTCGATTACTGGAGTGTTTTCTGCATCTCCAAGTGACTTAGTCAAGTCTGTCTTAGAAGTTGCAGTGATCACACCATTTTCAACCTTGATATCAAATTTAGCTGTCACATCTTCTCCTGTTACAGAGTCGTATGCTTTAATTTCTGCTACGTTGACGTCTAAGTTTTCGCTGTCATATTTATCTGTTACACCTACAGATTGAATATTGTGAGCTTCAGTGAACTTAGTTGTATCCAACCATACTTGGTAGTATACTTTATCACCCTTCTTAAGTGTCTTCGTATTGATATTTTGAGCTTCATTATTATCAGCTTGATCAACATAAGGATTTGCATTCGTATCAGCAACCTTATCTGCCAATTCTTTATCATCATCCAGAAGTTTGTTGCCAGTGATATCGAATTTCTCTTCATTAAGAATGTATTTCTCTGGGTTAAATTCTGGAGTTTCTGGTGGAGTTACCTTGTTGTTGAACTCTTTATCTGCTGGTTCTGTTACGTCAGTAATGAGAGCTTTAGCTGTTCCGTCATGTTTAACTTCCACAGTTACTGTTGCCTTCATCGTATCGTATGCTACAGTTCCATCAGTACCCTTCACTTCTTCAACTGTGTAAGTATGAGTTCCTTCTTGGCCCTTCTTGAATTCAAGAGCTGAGAACTTAACGTTACCAGATGCATCATTGCTTACAGTTTCAACAACTTCACCTGCTGCGTTCTTAAGAACGAAGCTGAATTCGTTAGCTTTAAGTTCACGACCTTCCAACTTCTTAGTAAAGTTAAATTCAATTGAAACCGGTACGTTGTTGACACGTTTTTCAGTTGGTTTACTTGGTTTTTCAACTGTCTTAGAAGTTGGGTTGTAGTAGTTGACTACTTGAGCCGCAGTGTTTTCGATGTCTACTCCACCTGCAACATCTGCTTTAACAGTCGCTGGGATATCAAACTTGTAGTAACGTCCAAATTCGAATTTAGTTGTATCGATGATTTGAGTGTTGTCCGCATCGCCAAGTGACTTCGTGAAGCCAGCTTTAAGAGTTGCAGTGATCACACCATTTTCAACCTTGATGTCGAACTTGTCTGTTACATCTGCTCCACTTACTGAATCGTAAGCCTTGATAGCTGAAGCATCTACATCAACTTTCGTTTCATCAAAGTCATCAGTGATTCCTACAGTTTGAACGTTGTCTTTGTTAGCTACGTCAAATTTAGTTGTATCCAACCATACTTGATAGTAAAGTTTTTGACCACGTTTAACAGTCTTGGTGTTGATGTTTTGAGCTTCATTGTTGTTAGCTTGATCTACATATGGATTTGTATTTGTTTCTCCATATTTATCAGTCAACTCAGCATCATCATCAAGAAGCTTGTTATCAGTGATTGAGAATTTCTCTTCATTCAAGACATATTTCTCTGGTTGGAAATTAGGTTCTTCTGGAGGAGTGACACGGTTGTTAAATTCTTTATCCGCAATTTCGCCTACAGTTGCGATCAGAACTTTAGCTGTTCCATCGTGTTTCACTGTAACTGTTACATTCGCTTTCATTGTGTCGTATGTAACGGTTGCGTCTGTGCCTTTAACTTCTTCTACTGTGTAGTTGTGAACGCCTTCTTGACCTTTCTTGAATTCAAGAGCTGAGAACTTAACGTTACCAGCTGCATCGTTCGTCACAGTTTCAAGAGTATTACCTTCTGAATCTTTAAGAACGAAGCTGAATTCGTTAGCTTGAAGTTCACGTCCTTCCAACTTCTTAGTAAAGTTGAACTCAATTGAAACCGGTACGTTGTTGACACGTTTTTCAGTTGGTTTGCTTGGTTTTTCAACTTTCTTAGTGGTTGGGTTGTAGTAGTTGACTACTTGAGCCGCAGTGTTTTCGATATCTACACCAGCTGCAACTGATTGTTTAACTGTTGTTGGAATGTCAAACTTGTAGTAACGTCCAAATGCGAATTTAGTTGTGTCTATAACTTGAGTGTTGTCCGCATCGCCAAGTGACTTCGTGAAGCCAGCTTTAAGAGTTGCAGTAATGACTCCGTTATTAACTGTAATATCAAATTTAGCTGTTACATCATCACCTGTTACTGAATCGTAGGCTTTGATCTTAGTAGCATCAAGTTCCAATTTCGCTTCATCATAGTCATCAGAGATTCCTACTGATTGGATATTGTCCTTGTTGTTTGCGTCAAATTTAGTTGTATCAAGCCATACTTGGTAAACCAATTTAGCACCAGGTTTCACAGTCTTCGTATTCAAGTTTTCTGCTTCGTTGTTTGATGCATCGTCCGCATATGGATTGGTATTTGTATCTGCGTACTTGTCTGCCAATTCTTTGTCATCATCAACGAGCTTGTCACCAGTGATATCGTATTTCTCTTCAGAAACAACATATTTCTCTGGCTGGAACTTAGGCTCTTCTGGAGGAGTTACACGGTTGTTAAATTCTTTATCCGCAATGTCGCCAACTTTCGCGATCAGAACTTTAGCTGTTCCGTCGTTTGATACAGTGACTGTTACATTCGCTTTCATTGTGTCGTATGTAACGGTTGTGTCGCTTCCTTTAACTTCTTCTACTGTGTAGTTATGAACACCTTCGTCACCCTTCTTGAATTCAAGAGCTTTGAACTTAACGTTACCAGAAGCATCATTGCTTACAGTTTCAAGAGTCTTACCTTCTGAGTCTTTAAGCACAAAGCTGAATTCGTTAGCTTGAAGTTCACGACCTTCTAAACGTTTAGTGAAGTTGAATTCCACTTCAACTGGAACGTTGTTGACACGTTTTTCAGTTGGTTTGCTTGGTTTTTCAACCTTCTTAGTCGTTGGGTTGTAGTAGTTAACAACTTGAGCCGCAGTATTTTCGATATCTACTCCGCCAGGAACATCAGCTTTCACTGTTGTTGGAATGTCGAACTTGTAGTAACGTCCAAATGCGAACTTAGTTGTATCGATGATTTGAGTGTTTTCTGCATCACCCAATGACTTCGTGAAGCCAGCTTTAAGAGTTGCAGTGATTACTCCACCTTGAACTGTGATGTCGAATTTAGCTGTTACATCATCGCCTGTAACTGAATCGTAGGCTTTGATCTTAGTAGCATCAAGATCCAATTTCGCTTCATCGTAGTCATCTGAGATTCCTACTGATTGGATATTGTCCTTGTTAGCTGCGTCGAATTGTGTTGTATCCAACCATACTTGGTAAACCAACTTGTCGCCACGTTTAACAGTCTTAGTGTTCAAGTTTTCTTTTTCATTATTTGATGCATCATCCGCGTATGGATTGGTATTTGTATCTGCGTACTTGTCTGCCAACTCTTTATCATCATCAACGAGTTTGTCGCCTGTGATATCGAATTTCTCTTCTTTAACAACGTATTTCTCTGGTTGGAACTTAGGTTCTTCCGGAGGCGTTACCACATTGTTGAACTCTTTGTCTTCAGCGTCTGTTACGTTTGTAACTAATGATTTAGCTGTTCCATCATGAGATACCACAACTTTAACTGTAGCTACCATTGTATCGTATGTAACAGTTGCGTCTGTTCCAACAACTTCTTCAACAGTATAGTTGTAAGTTCCTTCATCACCCTTCTTAAATGTAAGAGCTGAGAATTTAACTTTTCCGTCAGCATCATTCTTCACAGTTTGAAGTTCTTTACCTGTCGAATCTTTAAGCACGAAGCTGAATTCTTGATCTTTCAACTCACGTCCTTCCAACTTCTTCGTAAAGTTGAATTCTACTGAAAGTGGTACGTTGTTGACACGTTTCTCAGTTGGTTTGCTTGGTTTTTCAACTTTCTTGCTTACTGGATTGTAGTAGTTGACTACTTGAGCCGCAGTGTTTTCGATGTCTACTCCACCTGCAACGTCTGCTTTAACAGTTGCTGGGATATCAAATTTGTAGTAACGTTCAAATGCAAATTTAGTTGTGTCAATGATTTGAGTATTTTCTGCATCACCCAATGACTTCGTAAAGCCAGCTTTAAGGGTTGCAGTCATCACACCATTTTCAACCTTGATGTCGAATTTGTTTGTTACATCGTCACCAGTTACTGAGTCGTAAGCTTTGATCTTAGTAGAATCTACATCAACCTTCGTTTCATCGAAGTCATCAGTGATTCCTACTGATTGAACGTTTTCTTTGTTAGTTGATGAGAATTTAGTTGTATCCAACCATACTTGGTAGTAGATCTTATCTCCGCGGTTAACAGTCTTGGTATTGATGTTTTCTGCTTCGTTGTTTGAAGTTCCATCTACATATGGATTTGTATTTGTTTCACCATATTTATCAGTCAACTCAGCATCATCATCAAGAAGTTTGTTTTCAGTGATTGAGTATTTCTCTTCATTCAACACATACTTCTCTGGTTGGAACTTAGGTTCTGTTGGAGGAGTTACTGTATTGTTGAACTCTTTGTCAGCTGGTTCAGTTACGTTAGCAACCAATGCTTTCGCTGTTCCATCGTGTGATACTGTTACAGTGACTTCCGCTTTCATAGTATCGTATGTTACAGTTGTGTCTGTTCCTGCTACCTCTTCAACAGTATATTTGTGAGCTCCTTCTTCACCTTTTTTGAATTTCAATGCTGAGAACTTAACGTTTCCTGCCGCATCGTTCTTAACAGTTTCAACTACTTTGCCAGCTGAATCTTTAAGTACGAAGCTGAATTCGTTAACTTTAAGCTCACGACCTTCCAAACGTTTCGTGAAGTTAAATTCTACAGTGATAGGTACACTGTTCACACGTTTTTGAGTTGGTTTTTCTGGAGTTTCAACAGATTTGCTTACTGGGTTGTAAACATGAACGATTTGGTTGGCTTTGTTTTCGATGTCTACTCCACCTGCAACGTCTGCTTTAACTGTTGCTGGAATATCAAATTTGTAGTAACGTCCAAATGCAAATTTAGTAGTATCAATAACTTGAGTATTTTCTGCATCACCTAAAGATTTGTTCATAGAAGCTTTAGATGTAGCTGTAATGACTCCGTTAGCTACTGTAATATCAAATTTAGATGTTACATCTTCACCAGTTACACTGTCATAAGCCTTGATGTCAGTAGCGTTAACAGTCAATTTATTTGCTTCGTATGTATCAGAGATACCTACAGATTGGATGTTGTTCTTGTCAGTGAAATTCTTAGTGTCCAACCATACTTGGTAAACTAATTTATCACCGCGTTCAACAGTTTTCGTATTGATGTTTTCTGCTTCATTGTTGTTTGTATCATCAACATATGGGTTAGCATTTGTTTCTGTATACTCATCTGTCAACTCATGATCATCGTCAACGAGTTTTGAACCAGTAATATCAAATTTTTCTTTGTTAAGGACGAATTTTTCTGGTTGGAATACAGGCGTTTCTGGAGGAGTGATCTTGTTGTTGAACTCTTTATCCTCAGTTCCATCAGTAGCGTTACCATTAGCATCTACCCCACCAGTAGAAACTACGTTAGTTACTGTTGTTAATGTGTGACCATTTTTAGCAACTTCTACAGTAATAGTAGCTTTCATAGTATCGTATACCATACCAGCTTCTTTAGCTGCAGGAACAACTTCTTCTACTGTATACGTGTGAGTACCAACTTTAGAGTTGTCGAATGATAATTCTGTAAATGTTACAGTTCCATCAGCTTTGTTAGTTACTGTTTCAACTTCTTCACCATCTGCATTTTTAAGAACGAATTTGAATTCTCCGTCTTTAAGTTCACGTCCAGCTAATTTCTTAGTGAAGTCGAATTTAGTTTTAACTGGTGCTACAACATAGTTGTTGAAGATTTTATCATCAGCACTTGATTTGAATCCACCTTCAGCACTGTATTTAACTGCAGCTTGTAAATCACCTTGAGCATTCTCCGTAACAGTAACAGTCATCGTAACTGTCATTGCATCGTAATCAACATTTCCATCAGAACCTGGTGTTTCAGTGATGGTGTAGGTATAGATACCTGTTTTGTTAAATGTTAATTTGCTGAATGTAGCTTTACCGTCTGCTTTATTCGTTACAGTTTCTTCATAAGCTTGGATTGATTTATTTGGTTGAACTTCTTTTAGTTTGAATGTAAACTCACCATTTGCTAATACACGTCCTTCCAATTGTTTTTCAACTTCTGGAGTGACTTCAACTGGCTCTTGTTTGACATAGTAGTAGACCGGTTGTTTATGTGGCGTCAAAGTGTTAAGCAAGTCAACGTTTGTACCGATACCACCAACTCCACGTTCTAATTGTGCGTTAGCTGAACCGTGTCCAATCCCGTCTCCTAAGAATGGTACGAATACTGATTTATATGGCGTATATCCTGCAGCTTTTTGGAAATCGAATGTAACTTCTTTACCGTTAGGATAGTTTGTTTTGGCTCCAGTTTTTGGATCAGTTACTGTATGTGCAATAGTGTTAAGAGGTGATTTCTTAACAACTAATTCTTGAGTGTTATGTTCACCTGGTTTAATAGGTTTAGTTTCTGCAAGCAACATATAGCCATCAGTACTTAGTGAACCATCAGAACGCTTACTTTGTTGTTTTGGATCTAGTAAGTAAACACGAATAACTACTGAACCATCTTCTCCAACAACTTCTTTAATCCGTTTAATACCATAACGGTCTGCATCCATAAATTTCGTCCCAACAGTATAAGGACGACTGACATAACCAGATTTATCGTTTGCATCAGCTGTTTGATACAATTTATATCCATCAAATTGGCGCTCCCCAGATGCTGTGAAACTTTGTCCTTCCATAGCTTTAGTAGCATATCTAGCTAAATCTACTTCATTACCATTTTCTTTGTAATCTTGAACAGTTTTATCTGTTTTATTTGCATTGAATGTAGGATTGTTTTTATCAACTACTTTATAGTAAGTTGTTTTATTAATTGCCTCTGGTATTTTAGCATTTGAATCAGTAATTGTACGACCGTTATAAGCTGGTTCAACAACGTTTAGAATATCTGTTGTTGTACGAGCGTTATAAACCGCAGTATGAAGTGCTTGCTCTGCAGGTGTCAATTGGTGTCCAGCAGCCACTAAATCTGTTATACTCTTTCCAACTTCATACCCATTTTGAATGAATGGTTGAATTGTTTTACCTTTTTCTTGAGCAAGTCCAGCTTTATAATCTACTTGGAAGGTTAATTCACTATTAGACGCAGCTGTGGTAGTAGTGAATTTTTGAACGCCACTTGATGAAGTAACCGTTCTTGTTTCTACTACATTCCCAGTCGTTTTATCGATTAATTCAACAGTTGTATCTGTAGATTCATCAAATCTCTTATAAGCACGAGCATAGTATTTTGTACCATAACGTTCATTGAATCTAGTTAAATCCCAGATAGCGTATGTGTACCAGTCTCCTTCTTTAGCTGAATATCCAGCTGGTACAGGTTGTGAACTAACAGTTGCACCGTTAGCATCTTTGATTTCTGGAGTTGCTTTTTCCCCATCTTTTAAGTAAGTACTTACCGCTACAGGGTTAGAGTTGTGGTCTCCAGATACAGCTTCATTCGTAGTCGCACGACGGTTACGAACTTTAGGTTTATTTGACTCATCTGTAGCTGGTTTTGCTTCAGTTGTTGCTGATTTAGTGGCTTCTTCTACTGCTGGTTTAGCTTCTTCAGATTTTTCTTCTGTTTTTGCTTCCTCCTTAGCAGCCTCTGGTTTAACAACTTCTTCAGTAGATGGTTTTACTTCCTCAGTTTTTTCTGCAGTTGCTACTGGAGTTTCAGTTACTGCTGATGTAGCTTCAGCTGCCTTTTCTTCAGCAACTGGAGCGCTTACTTTAGAGGGCTCTGTTCCTTCAGCGTTGGTACTTGCTGGAGCCACTTCTTTCGCTGGCTGAGATTCCTCAGATTGGGGACTTGATACTGCGACCACTTCACTTGGTTTAGAAGCAGACACAGCTTCATCCGCAGCTACTGACGGCGCTCCGACAGCAAAAAGTGCTGTCCCTAGTAATACAGAACAAACACCAATGCTATATTTTCTTAAAGAAAAGCGCTGGCGCCTATTAAACAATTCCTTCATTTGTTGTATCTCCTTTTTCATATTATTTTTTTCTTTGATACACATTGAATAGTAACAAAGAAGTAGCGTTTCGTCAACAAATTATACATTTTTGGCTATTTTGACTATTTATTTTACATAATCTTAGTCATATTGCAATAGTTTTCACAAAATTGTCACTTTATTTCCCACTTGGTACGATTTTTTACTATCTTCGAATGTGGTGGATCTCCTTTTATTGATGATGGAGCTTTCGGCTATCAAGTTAAGGCATTTAGCCCTTTTCAGTATGCTTCTACATCACTTATTTTCCTTTCCATTTTGACAAGTGCATTCCACTCAAAAGAAAAAAAGTTGAGAATACATCTCAACTTTTTTAAAGGATATTAGAGCTACATACTTAGACCGTCTCTTTCGAACGTTTCATGATAATCACTAAGGATGCAATTGAAACGATTGATAATAAGCTACCAAGGATAAATCCTTTTTTCTTAAAGACGAACTCAATCTTATGCTTCCCTTTTGTGATTGGGAAGGATAAGAAGGCATTCCAAGATTTTTCAGTTTGGACAAATTTCCCATCTACTTTGACCTTCCATCCGTCGCTATATGGGATTGAAGTCATCATAAATTTACTATCATCCGTAATATTTACATTACCGACAATATGGGTATTTGAAAACTTGGTTACTTCTAAACCTTGTTTCTTACGATTATCTAATACTTTTTGAATTTGATCAAGATCTGCACGATAGACCCCTGCATGACTCATATCAATTTTATCAGTTCTAAATCGAAACTCAATCACAGTTTCTTGATTTTCAGTATTATCAGTTAGTTGCCAAAGTTGTCTTTGAGTAAATGTTTTATTATTAGGCAACCATTTCCCTTTCACTAAAACTGAGTAATCTTGTTTTGGAATCAACCCCGCTGGTGTGAAGAAGTAATAAGTATAGTTTGAACGTGGCACTAGCTTATATCGAATGATGGCCTCTTTAGAAGAATCTGCTCTTTTATAGATTGCCTCACCAGTATTCTTATCCACTTTTTCTTCAATGACATTCTCCGTTTCAATGGCACTAAAAGCTAACGGTTTAAAGTAGTCATAATAATCACTCGTTTTCTTTTGATGCCCTTCCATTGAGTTCAAAATAATATTTTGGTTTGCGATAGCATTATTCACTCCAAATTTTATATTTTTAACCAGAGCATTTGTTCCATATCCAAGAGGGAAGGAATTTGGATTCTTATAGACAAGGAATCGCTTATCTTCATATACTTTTTCTGTATAATAGCGCTCTAGATCAAAACGATTTGTAAAACGATGGAAGTACATCTTTTCTGGATTTGCTTCTATTTCTTTTGGATCAAAATCTTTCACCGTCATATAATAACGAACCCCATACAAGGCATCTGTTAGAGGTGTCCCATTTGTATATTCAGTAGCAGCATTGACACCTAGGTCTCCCATTAAAGCGAAGTGATCCAGGGTGCTTCTTTCCAAACTTGAACTAAAGGTACTTAAGCCAGGATAAGATACCAGAGAAGGTACCGTCCGTGAATATGCAAAAGTCGTTGCAATTCGATAAAATTCTTCATCTGCATTTTCTTGAATATTATCTGTCACGCGTTTCACTGAAACAGCTGCATCTGAAAATTTATTGACGTCGTCATAACCCAGAGTAACCTGAGACAAATAAGCATTATATCCGAATTCAAAGATACTCAAAGCCGACACGATGACTACTGAAATACGTGACAATTTAGAATTTAATAGGAGCAATAAAAGCAGATAGATTATTGCTGTTAGACTTAATTGTGAGAATAGATAGCCTTGTTTCAACAAGAATCCTGCGATCACTAAGAAAAGAGTAGTAATTCCGATTCGAATGATTTTCTCTCTTTGATTGCTCTTTGATTTTTCCCAGTAGGTATAGAAACCAAAGCAAGCAACAGCCACAAGGCCTAGTAGGTGAAGAATTGAGTATCTTGAGAAATAAGATGTTACTGCTTTTGGTTGAATTTTCGAAATAAAGGTATAGCTATTTGAATGGATGTAGATAACAGCTAGAAGCAAACCAAGTGTAATGACTAGATTAGTTAGCTTAGAGATAACTACTTTCTCTTTCATTACTTGGTAAGCCAATACCAACATGAAGAATGAGAATAACCAAGAAAAACGGAAGAAGAAACCAGCAGGGTTTTGCCCCATATGCCAAATCTTACTTACAAACTCATTGACGAATGATGTCAAGAATACAAGGGTAACAATTCCAGCAGCCCATTTCTTAACTTTTGAAACATTCTTAGAGAGAAAGTAGAGAACAAAGCCAAGAAAACCAAACGCTCCAATATAGATATTTGGTAAGTTTGGTCCTGCAGACCAACCAGAGGTCGTATCAAAGCCACCAATCACCATCTTAGCAAAAATATCCAATGGATTAATCTGGAAGGCTAAAGAGAAGGTCATCCCTCCACCAACTTGAGCTTTACTCTCTACCAAATTGAAGAATACAGGAAGGATTAGGATTGCGGCTGTCCCGATCCCAATAATAGAATAAATGACAGCCTGCAACAAAGGTTCAATGAAGTTTTTGATCTTCGCTTTAAGATCCCCTTCAATCATCAATCTAGGAGATACATAGAAACAAGCATACAGAGCAACAAAGATCGAAATCATGTACCCCATATAAAATTGAAGTAAGACGGTCAGACCCAATGCAAAAGAATAACGGTAAGGGGCTCCACCATCTAATAATTCTTCCAAATAAACAATGACAATCGGCAGCATGATCATAGCGTCATAAAAAATGACGTTCATTTGATAAGAAACCAACATCCCTGAAAGGGCATATGCTGTCGAAAATAGCGGTACTAGCCATTTTCTTTTCTCTAATCCTTTATAGCGCTTGATAAGAAGAAAGGCGAAGGCCATTCCTATTGCGCCATAACGGAGCCAAATTGTCAAAAACACTGCAAAACCAAAATGCTTAAGTGGGGTCAAAATATAAATGATATTGAAGGGACTCATTAAATAATATCCGAGGACCCCAATCATATCTCCACCAAGGGACTTAGTAAACGAATAACTCAAACTTGAAAGATCCCCAGTGAGTACAGCATTTTTTAATAAACCAAAGAAACTGATGTATTGTTGACCAAAGTCAACTGCCATCAAACTTTTGGTTCCAAAAGGATATGATCCCATAAAGGCCCAAACAACAAGCATAATTGTCATCGGGAGTAAAGCGCTAAAAGCATATAGAAACCTCTTGGGATTCTTTTTCCAAAGCTCTTGCAAGCGCATGAACCAAACTAACATTTTTATCTCCTATACATCTTAACCTATCTTATTCTCATTGGCTTCTTTAATATTAGTATCTTCAATGATAAAATGAGGACGACGCTTCACTTCGTAATAAATTTTTCCAATGTATTCCCCAAGAATACCGATAAATATTAATTGAACACCACTAAATAGAATGATCGCAGCTATGGTTGTAAAATAGCCACTCACATAATTCCCTTGTGCAAACATGTACTTCATCATTTCAAAAGCAAGATACAGAATAGCAAGTCCCAAACAGATAAATCCAAACTGAATACAAACACGAAGGGGACGATCATTAAATGAGATAATCCCTTGAATGGCATAGTTCATTGATTTTTTAAAACCAAACTTACTCTTACCAGCTTTACGGATTTCGTTTTTATAAGGAATTACCTTCTCTTTAAAACCAATCCATTCATACAAGCCTTTATTGAAACGGTTGTATTCTGGCATAGACACAAACGCGTCAATTGCTTTACGACTAAGGAGTCTCAACTCGGATTTTCCATCCGTTAGTTTAACATCCATCGACCGATTGGACAAGAAATAGAACATACGAGCAAAGGTACTGCCGATAAAGGACTCCCCTTCTCGAGTTCGTTGCCCACTGACGATATCATAACCTTCATTATAGGCTTCTAAAAAGAGGGGGATCAGATATGGTGGATGTTGTAAATCTCCATCCATTACCATCACAGCATCACCACTTGCATATTTGAAGCCTGCTAAAATACCACTCTCACGACCAAAATTACGACTAAATCGAATATATTTTACATGAGGATTCTCTTCTGCAATGGCTGTAATGAGTTCAAATGTTTTATCACTACTTCCATCATCGACATAGAGAATCTCATAGTCGGTAAGTTCCTTCCCAAGCATCTGCTCCAATTGATCAGATATAGCAGCATGCGTTTGAGACAGGACCAACTCCTCATTCAATAATGTAATGAGTATCGATAATTTCATCTCTATTCTCCATCTACTCTATTTCCAAAAAAGAGAGAGCTTTCGCTCTCTCCTTTATACGGAAACTCTTTTTCTATTATTTAGACATTTTACGTTTCATTACAATCGCACCTGATAGGACAAGTACTCCTGAGAATACTAGGCCAG
>NZ_JWAK01000044.1:70900-114069 GCF_001069335.1 Streptococcus sp. 1171_SSPC | reverse complement strand
GTTAATCATGATGTCGTAGGTTCGAGTCCTACTGGCGGAGCTAAACTAGCATCCTAAGGGATGCTTTTTTTGTATAAAATAAGAGCCCCTTCAAACTGATGGGGCTCTTTATGATGCGAATTTACTGATTTTTTGAGGATTGAGATTTCTTTCGAATAGCATTGTAGCAAGCGAAGGAAAGAATTCCGAGTAGGAAAGCGATGGTTCCTTCTTTTAACCCATGTGGAATGAACTGTAGAACAACCTGTCCTTTTCCTTTAGGGACATCAACAGTCATAAATCCTTTTTGAGCCCTTTGAATAGGGACAGGTTGATTATTGATCGTCGCTGTCCACCCTTTATCATAAGGAAGGGTGAAAAAGAGACTTGTATGGTGGTCTGCTGTAAAATCTGCAGTGACGGTATTTCCTTTGGTTTGCACATGAACTTCTTGTTGGTGCAACCTTTCAAAGGCTTCCTGGTAGGCTTGAAGGTTCAAAGCAAAAAATTCTGGAGTTTGGAAGGTTACGGTAGAATTTTCAGGGAAGGCAATTCGAACCTTAACAGTTTCTCCTGCTGTAAAGTGACCAATGGTGAAGAATGGAAAGACATTGTCTGTTGTATAGCGGTTGACTTGGCCATTCGTAATGATCTCAACATCGGTATAATCTTCATTCTCAAATTCTAAAGAAGGAAGGTTTACATAAAGTTGACTATCGTTTTGAACATAGAGCTCATATTCGATACTGGCATAAGTCAGAAAACTATCTGCTTCAACTTTAGCCTTTTGAGGTCCTTGAGAAGGATCGTCTGCACCAGTTTTCAGTGGATGTAATCGCTGATAGTAAGTCAACGATTGCCCCGTTAGATGATTGAGAAAGTTCTTTTGGTTATCTAAGGTTAGATTAGAAAATGGGATATCCTTGTAGGGACTTGCGGTTAGAAATGCTAGTGAAAGAGCTTTTTCATTTTGATACAAGGTCTGATTTCCTTGCGTTTCCAATTTATGAAAAGCAAACTTTTGGGGATTCCTATCTGAAATATTGTATTTGATCCCGAACAGACTATCCATTAGTAATGTATTGTTTTGATAGCGCAAGTTCAAGTTGGTTCCATCTGATTTAAAACCGAGTTTGTCTAGGGTCGAACTGGTATCTGTATTTCTGACAGATGAAAACTGGGAGATCCCTCTAAAATTGTATTTCATGCTGTCATTACCTGTTTGAGGTTGGAGAATCTCTGTTCGGTAAAATTCTTGATCATCCTGTAAACTTGATGTCAATTTATCAATTGATGGAATCTTTCCTTGGTAAGAAGAACGAGCTGCAAATACCCATTCATTTGCAATTCCATCGATCTGATAATAGCTGTTTATACTAATTTCAAACAAACAGAAGAAGAGAATAACAGCAGAAAAAATTGGATAAGAAAGTTTACGAACTGTAAAGGCAAGTGTCACAGTAAAGAATACAAGAAGGAATTCTAGTGTCAAGACAAAATGACTGCTTGTCAAGAAAGAATAATGCTTGCGATAGAGAAAGGTGAGGATAAATCCAATGCTAATTAAACTGAAAGTTAGGCAGAGTCGTTGCCAATTGATTTCTTTTAACCGATTTAGTGCTTCTGCCGCCATGAACAAAATAGTCAATGAAAAAAGCCAGGCATAACGGTGAAGAAACATATTAGGAGCATGCATACCTTGCCAGAATAAATCCAGAGCTTGTAAATAGAAACTTGCAATAAGAATGACTAATAAAGTCAAATAAGCTAGTTTCACGTGAAACCGAATCGATTTGACAAAGAAAAATAGAAAGGCAAGTAAGAATGGAAATAGACCAACATAGATCATAGGGATAGCCCCATATTTTGTTGTATCAAAACTACCAATTAAATTCTTTGCAAAAACGTCTAAGTACCAACTATTTTCTGTAAAGGTTCTTGTAATCTTGGTAAAGTTTTCTCCATGAGTTCGTAAATCCAATATGGTGGGGTAAATCATGATCAAGCTAGTGACCCCTGCTAAAATTGACACAATTGTAAAGTCAAAGAAAGAAGATCTTCTTTCTTTAAAGTCCCAGGAAAGCTGCGTGAAATACCATAATGTCAAGAAGATAGCCATCATAAATCCAAAATAATAATTTTGGATGAAGAGGATAGTCAAGCTTGTAAAGTAGAGAACCCGCTTCTTTTGAGTCATCAAACGGTGTAAACCTAACAGAATAAGAGGAGCCAAAATGAAGACATCGAGCCAGGTTTTGATTTCAATCTGACTGACGGAGAAACTCATTAACGCAAACAAAGTTGACAGCGAAAGAACCAAGAATGTTTGCAGTTGAGGATAGATTCCCTTAATGGAATAATAAGTTGACAACCCAATCAATCCTATTTTTATCAGTGTAAAGAGATAGAGGGAATCAACCATGGATAAACTGTCAAAGAAGAAGACAAAGGGAGATAGAAAACTTCCTAAGTAATAGCTGGAAAGAGCGTAGAAATTTAACCCGAGCCCACTTGTAAAGCTGTAAAGGAAGCTGTCGGTTCCGTGTAAAATATTTCGTAAAGTAACGTCGAAAATAACGTATTGATGAAAGCCATCACCTAATAAAGGAGAAGTTTCACTCCCCCAATAAATGCCCTGACTGAGGTAGACGAAAAATAAGATTGTAAAGGGAAGTAAAAAAGCTGTAAAGTAAACAATGATGGGGTGTGATAGATATTTTTTAAATTTCATATAGTCTATTGAAAGACCCTGAAACAAAGGTTCCAGGGTTTTTGATCATTTGGAGTGATTCTTAGTCTTTCCAAAGTTCTTTAACTTTTTCTTGAACTTCTTGGTTTTCTAAGAATTCATCATAGGTTTCATCAATCCGGTCAATGACACCATTTTTTGAAAGAACAATGATATGGTTGGCAAGAGTTTGAATAAACTCATGGTCGTGACTGGCAAAGATGATCGATTCTTTGAAGTTTTTCAATCCATCGTTCAAGCTTGAAATTGATTCCAAATCCAAGTGATTTGTAGGATCGTCAAGTACAAGAACGTTTGACTTCAAAAGCATGAGTTTTGAAAGCATCACGCGCACCTTTTCTCCCCCTGACAAGACGTTGACAGGCTTGTTAACCTCATCTCCAGAGAAGAGCATGCGTCCGAGGAATCCACGAAGGAAGGTATTGTCATCTTCTTCTTTACTTGCGAATTGACGCAACCAGTCAAGAATTGATTCGCCACCTGCAAAGTCAGCTGAATTGTCTTTTGGTAAGTAAGAGCGGCTAGTTGTAACTCCCCACTTGACAGTTCCTTCATATTCGATTTCACCCATAATGGCGCGGATCAAGGCAGTTGTTTGGATATCGTTTTGACCGATAAGAGCCGTCTTGTCACCTGGACGTAAGATGAAGCTGATGTTGTCAAGAATAGTTTCACCGTCAATCTTTACAGATAAGTTCTCTACTGTCAACAGATCATTTCCAATTTCTCGCTCCGCTTTAAAGCTGATAAATGGGTATTTTCGGCTAGATGGGACAATTTCTTCTAACTGAATCTTGTCAAGCATCTTTTTACGCGACGTTGCCTGTTTTGATTTTGACGCATTGGCAGAGAAACGAGCCACAAATTCTTGTAATTGTTTGATTTTTTCTTCTGCTTTAGCATTACGGTCTGCTAACAACTTGGCAGCCAGTTCAGATGATTCTTTCCAGAAATCATAGTTACCAACATAGAGTTTGATTTTTCCAAAGTCTAGGTCGGCCATGTGGGTACATACTTTATTCAAGAAGTGACGGTCGTGAGATACAACGATAACGGTATTCTCGAAATCAATCAAGAAATCTTCTAACCAGGTAATGGATTGAATATCAAGACCGTTAGTTGGCTCGTCCAAAAGAAGGACGTCTGGTTTACCAAAGAGAGCTTTGGCTAGGAGGACTTTCACTTTATCTCCATTTGCTAGTTCACTCATATTTTGGTAGTGGAGCTCTTCTGGAATATTCAGATTTTGGAGGAGTTGTGAAGCTTCACTTTCCGCTTCCCAACCACCTAGTTCAGCGAATTCTCCTTCGAGTTCTGCTGCACGGACACCGTCTTCATCTGAAAAATCTTCCTTCATATAGATAGCATCTTTTTCCTTCATGATGCTATAAAGTTTTTCATTTCCCATGATAACGACATCAATGGCACGCTCATCTTCGTAGTCAAAGTGATTTTGACGAAGAACAGAAAGACGTTCGTCTGGTCCAAGAGAAATATGACCAGTTGTCGGTTCAATATCCCCAGCTAAGATTTTTAAAAAGGTTGATTTTCCAGCACCATTGGCCCCAATCAAACCATAGGTATTTCCTTCTGTAAATTTGATGTTGACATCATCAAAAAGTTTACGATCACTAAAACGTAGTGAGACGTCTGTAACTGTTAGCACGTATAGTTCTCCTCTTTTTCTGTCTATATAAGCCTATTTTACTAGAAAACGCTTGATTTTTCAATGAATACCCTTATGCGTTGGAGGAAGTCATTTAGTCTGTAGAAAAGGGTGAAGAACTTGACTTTCCTTTGATGTCATTATATAATGAAAAGCAATCAGAAGAGTAATCTGTATTCGTATTTTAGAGAGCTTATGGTTGCTGAAAATAAGCAACGAAACAGAATGAAATGGACTGATGTTCAAATAGAATCTTAACCAATAGAGATTCGGCTAGCAGGCCTTATGTGCAGCTCATTTGTGATGAGTTAGAGAGAACAGCATATGCTGTTCTAAGTGAGGTGGCACCGTGTCTCAGACGCCCTCGCATAGTTTTTGCTATGCGTGGGCTTTTATTTTGTACTTCAGGGAGGAAGAAAAATGACCAAGCCGATTATTTTAACTGGAGATCGCCCGACTGGGAAGCTCCATATTGGACACTATGTCGGTTCGTTGAAGAATCGAGTTCTTATGCAAAATGAAGACAAGTACCAGATGTTTGTCTTTTTAGCCGATCAGCAAGCCCTAACGGATCATGCTAAAGATCCACAAACCATTGTTGAGTCTATTGGAAATGTTGCTCTAGATTATTTAGCAGCTGGTTTAGATCCAAAGAAATCAACTATTTTTATTCAAAGTCAAATCCCTGAGCTAGCGGAATTGACCATGTATTACATGAATTTGGTCTCTGTTTCACGTTTGGAACGAAACCCAACCGTTAAGACAGAAATTGCCCAAAAAGGATTCGGAGAGTCTATTCCATCTGGTTTCTTGGTTTATCCTGTTTCCCAAGCTGCAGATATTACCGCTTTTAAAGCCAATCTCGTGCCTGTTGGAACTGACCAAAAGCCCATGATTGAGCAAACTCGTGAAATTGTTCGTTCCTTTAATCATGCGTATCATTGTGATGTCTTGGTTGAACCGGAAGGAATTTTCCCAGAAAATGAGGCCGCGGGTCGTTTGCCTGGATTGGATGGGAATGCTAAGATGTCTAAATCTCTTGGAAATGGTATTTATTTAGCCGATGATATGGACACCTTGAAGAAAAAGGTCATGAGTATGTATACAGATCCTGAGCATATTCGTGTCGAAGATCCAGGAAAAATCGAAGGAAATATGGTTTTCCATTATTTAGATGTGTTTGGAAAAGAAGAAGATCAAGCGACCATTCAAGAAATGAAAGACCATTACCAACGGGGTGGTTTAGGAGATGTTAAAACCAAACGCTATTTGTTAGAGATTCTTGAAAGAGAGTTGGGCCCTATTCGCGAACGTCGGATTGAATTTGCTAAAGATATGGGTCAAGTTTATGATATGCTTCAAAAAGGTAGTGAAGTAGCCCGTTCGGTTGCAGCAGAAACGCTTGATCAAGTCAAATCTGCTATGGGATTAAACTATTTCAAGTAAGCTCTTGATATTGAGATGATTCAATAAAAAAATGATTCAAAAGAGGTTTTAATACCTCTTTTTGAAATATTGTACAAATGATTGACAAATTATCGTAGAATGGTATGATATTATCAATCAAAAAAGACGAGCTTGGCTCAAAAAGAAAGAAAAGAGGAAAATGGGAATGTCAAATTGGGACACTAAATTTTTGAAAAAAGGTTATACCTTCGATGATGTATTGCTCATTCCAGCTGAAAGTCATGTATTACCAAACGATGCAGATCTTCGTACAAAATTGGCGGATAACCTTGTGTTGAATATCCCAATTATCACAGCTGCGATGGATACAGTTACTGAAAGCCAAATGGCTATTGCCATTGCCCGTGCTGGAGGACTTGGGGTTATTCATAAAAATATGTCCATTGCCCAACAAGCAGATGAAGTTCGTAAAGTAAAACGCTCTGAAAACGGCGTTATTATTGACCCATTTTTCTTAACACCTGAACATACTATTGCTGAAGCCGATGAACTTATGGGACGTTACCGGATCAGTGGTGTACCTGTGGTTGAAACCATGGAAAACCGTAAACTAGTAGGGATCTTGACCAACCGTGACCTACGCTTTATTTCTGATTATAATCAACCGATTTCCAACCATATGACCAGCGAGAATCTTGTGACTGCACCAGTTGGTACAGATTTAGAAACAGCTGAACGGATTCTTCAAGAACACCGTATTGAAAAATTACCATTGGTGGATGAAAATGGTCGTTTGTCAGGTTTGATTACCATTAAGGATATTGAAAAAGTTATTGAGTTTCCAAATGCAGCGAAAGACGAATTTGGTCGTCTTTTAGTAGCAGGTGCTGTCGGAGTTACATCTGACACTTTTGAGCGTGCGGAAGCATTGTTTGAAGCTGGTGCGGATGCTATTGTCATCGATACAGCCCATGGTCATTCTGCAGGTGTTCTTCGTAAAATCGCTGAAATTCGCGCTCATTTCCCAGATCGCACCTTGATTGCAGGTAATATTGCTACAGCTGAGGGAGCGCGTGCTCTCTATGATGCAGGTGTTGACGTAGTTAAGGTAGGGATTGGACCTGGTTCAATCTGTACAACTCGTGTGATTGCTGGTGTCGGAGTTCCTCAAGTTACAGCGATTTATGACGCAGCCGCTGTTGCGCGTGAATATGGAAAAACCATTATCGCGGACGGAGGGATCAAGTATTCTGGAGATATTGTAAAAGCTCTTGCTGCTGGTGGTCATGCAGTCATGCTTGGATCTATGTTTGCAGGAACAGATGAAGCACCAGGTGAAACTGAAATCTTCCAAGGACGTAAGTTCAAGACTTATCGTGGTATGGGATCTATTGCAGCAATGAAAAAAGGTTCAAGCGACCGCTACTTCCAAGGTTCTGTTAATGAAGCCAACAAATTGGTGCCAGAAGGAATCGAAGGTCGGGTTGCTTATAAGGGTTCAGCAGCCGATATCGTCTTCCAAATGATTGGTGGTATCCGTTCTGGTATGGGCTATGTTGGAGCTGCCAACCTTCAAGAATTGCACGAAAATGCACAATTTGTTGAAATGTCTGGGGCAGGTTTGAAAGAAAGCCACCCACACGATGTCCAAATTACCAATGAAGCACCAAACTACTCTGTTCAATAAAAAAATAAAAGTGTGAAATCTTATGATTTCACACTTTTATTGTGTCAAAAAGTTGTCAATCAAAATTGACAACTTTGTTAATTATTCGTCAACTTGACCTGATTGGATATTGAAGATTTTTAAGTCCTCAGGCAAGTCTTTTAGGTGGTCTAAAGTTGTAGTTGTAATAAACGTTTGGATGTCACGAGAGATAACTTCTAGTAAATGTAGTTGACGATTGTTGTCAAGTTCACTCATAACATCGTCTAAGAGTAAAATCGGCTTTTCATTTGTCAAGGATTCAATTAATGAAATCTCTGCCAATTTTAAGGAAAGAACAACACTGCGGTGCTGCCCTTGGCTACCAAAAGTCGCATTCATATCATTGATGTAAAAGCTAATGTCATCTCGGTGAGGACCAACACTGGTTGTTTTTTTGATGAGATCTTTTGTACGATTTTCTCGAAGCAAGGTGATAAAGGTTTGGCGAAGTGTCTCCTCATCTTGAAAAGGAATGGAGGAATCATACCGAATAGATAGTTTTTCAGTTTGATTGGAAATTTCAAAATGTTTCTCTTGCCCAAAGTCTTCTAATTTTTTAAGAAAATCTTTCCGATGGATGCAGACCCGGCTACCATAATCTGCTAATTGCTCATCCAAAACATCTAAAAAGGTTGGGTCTACTGTGTTGGCTGTTTTTAAGTAACTGTTTCGCTGCTTTAAAACATGATGATAGGCTGTTAAATCTGATAGATAGACGGGTTTCATTTGGCCTAAATCAATATCAATAAACTTGCGGCGAAGAGCGGGTGAGCCTTTAACAAGTTGTAAATCCTCTGGAGCAAAGAGAACCACATTCATGTTACCGATATAGGTTGATAACTTGCTTTGTTTTAAGTGGTTCACTTTAGTGACTCGTCCTTTTGAGGATAAGGAAATTTCTAAAGGGATTGAGCCGGTTTTTTTTTCTAAGATCCCTGAAACAGTAAATTGTTCCTCTTGAAAATGAATTAAATCTTTATCGGAACGGGTCCGATGGCTGCGGGTCAAGGCTAAAAAGTAGATGGATTCGAGGAGATTGGTTTTTCCTTGAGCATTTTGGCCTAAGAAAATATTCAAACCAGAGTGGAATTGAAGATCTACTTCTTTATAATTTCGAAATTTCTGAATGTGTATGGATTTAAGCCACATATTATGTTCCTGGGAAACGAACAGGCTTCCGCTTATTCTCTTCTTTTTTAGGTTTAGAATCTTTTTTTTGTTCTTTGTTTAATTTCTTCACTAATTGAGCAACGCGTTCTTTTTCCAGCTTGTCCGCTTGATAGTCTTCAATCTCTTCTGGACTAGGTTCTGTCAGTGTTATGACTTCCTTCTCACCAATTACTTCGATTGTATCTCCGACTCGTAACTTACGTCCTCTTCTGGTTTCCACTTCTCCATTGACCTCTACTTGATTTTCGTGTAAAAAGGCTTTGATAGCTCCACCGCTTTGAATGATTCCCAGTTCTTTAAATAGGGCTTGTAGTGTGATAAATTCATCAAAAAGTTTATAGTTCATAGTTCACCTCAATGATAGTTATTATACCATAAAAGGATGAAAAACCTAAAATAGGGCGAGTCAGTGTAAACGTTTTTTAATCTGTCTGGGAAAGATTTTACTGGGATTTCATGATATAATGAAGAGTAATATTTGTTAGAACGAGGATGACGATGGAATTAGTTACTGGTGTTCAAATCCATTTTATGAAATCAGAAAAATTTAAGACCAATGAGATAAAAGTGCGGTTCTCGGCCCCTCTTTCTGAAGAAACAATAGCAGGACGAGTTCTAGCTTCACGCATGATTGAAACAGCCAATCAACTTTACCCAACTTCCCAGCAATTTAGAGAGCAGTTGGCGAACTTGTATGGAGCAAATTTTTCTACTTCTGTTTCAAAACGCGGTCAAATGCACTACATTGATATTAATTTATCTTATGTCCGTGATGCTTTTTTGAGCAAGAAAAATGTCTTGACAGATCAGATGTTGGATTTATTAAAGGTATCTCTGAATGCTCCTCTTGCAGAAAACGGGTGCTTTCATTCAGAAACTTTTTCAGTAGAGAAAAAAAATCTCGTTACAGAACTAGAAGCAGAAATTGAAAATCATTTTTATTATGCTCACCAACAATTGAATCGTTTGTTTTATGATCAAGCTGATATGAAACTAAGTAAGTATGGAAGTGTCCAGCAGATTCAGAATGAGGATGAAGGGTCAGCTTATCAAGCATTTCAAGAAATGCTTCAAACAAATCTGATTGACTTTTTCTTTATGGGTGATTTCAATGAACTAGCGGTCATTGAAAAGATTAGTGAATTTGGTTTACAACCTCGTAAATCTCATGTCAACCTTTTTTATGCCCAATCTTTTTCAAATGTTGTCAGAGAAGGACTTGAGCAAAGAGAAACTCATCAATCTATTTTAGAGTTAGGTTATCATTTTCCTGTTCAGTATGGAGAAAAAGAGCATTTTGCTTTGATTGTTTTAAATGGTTTACTGGGTGCTTTCTCTCACTCAAAATTGTTTACAGTCATTCGAGAAAAAGAAGGATTGGCTTATACGATCTCTAGCCATTTTGATATTTTTTCTCATTTTATGCGGATCTATGCAGGGATTGATCGAAAAAATAGAACCCGGACCATGACTCTGATGAGTCGTCAAGTAAGTGACTTGAAGAGAGGGAAGTTTACAAGTGAAGAGCTGCGCTTGACAAAAGAAATGATTATAAATGCAGCAAAATTGTCGCAGGATCGACCTGGCACCTTGATTGAAAGAGCTTATTTACAATCTACTTTAGGAAATCAGTTCTTGTCAATTGATGATTGGATCCAAGCTATTCAACTGGTGACGAAAGAAGAAATTATGGCTGTTGCCAAATTACTCAAATTACAAGCGGTCTATTTTATGGAAGGAAGAGAATGATAAAGAAAGATTTGGAGAAAATAGATTATCCAGCTGTTGGAGAATGTGTTTATCAGACAACTCTCCAAAATGGATTGAAGTTATATTTAATTCCAAAGGCGGATTTTAATGAAAGCTATGCAATCATTTCTACTAAATTCGGTTCTATTGACACAAGATTTACAGTGGATGGAGTAGAGGGAATAAAAGAATTTCCAGCAGGGATTGCACATTTTCTTGAACATAAATTATTTGAAGATCAAGACGGTCAAGATTATTTACAGCATTTTGTAAAGCTGGGAGCTGAAAGTAATGCCTTTACTAGCTTTACACAAACTAGCTATCTCTTTTCGACCACCTCGAATATCAATGAAAATCTGAGATTGTTACTGGAGATGACACAATCTCTTCATCTCTCAAAGGATTCTCTAAAGAAGGAACAATTGATTATTCAACAAGAGATCGAAATGTACCAAGATAGTCCTGACTACCAATTATTCTTTAGGGCGTTGGCAAATCTTTATCCAGATACACCCTTGGCCCAAGATATTGCAGGTACTGTATCTTCTCTCGCTCAAAATGATGAAAAAAGTTTACAGGAAAATTTCGATTATTTTTACCAACCATCCAATATGCATCTAGTGGTTGTCGGAAATTTTGATCTTGACAGTCTTGTTAACCTTGTTTCTGAATTTGAGATGAAGACCTCTTCAAATCCTCTTCCTCATATCTCACCCGTGGACTTAAATCCAGTTGTTCAAAATGAGACAAGTCGGATTGAAGTTGCTTCACCGAAATTAGCAATTGGAATTCGTGGAAGAAATCAGATTCCTCCTCTTTACCAGTATCGCTATAAGATTATCCTCAAATTATTGTTTGCAATGATGTTTGGATGGACATCAAAACGATTTCAGTCACTTTATGAAGTTGGTAAACTTGACAACTCCTTGACACTAGAAATTGAAGTAGAGTCTTCGTTTCACTTTGTGATGTTAACGATGGACACCTCGGAACCTGTTAGTATATCCCATCAGTTCAGAACGGCCATTAAGAATTTTGAGAAAGATCCTGATGTGACCCAAGAACATCTCGATACGATTAAAAGTGAAATGTTTGGTGATTTTCTACACGGTTTGAATTCCTTGGATTATATTGCGACTCAATTTAATCCAATTGAGACGGGTGAAAATCTATTTGATCTTCCAAAACTTTTACAAAGTATTTCTTTACAAGATGTTGTAAAGGTTGGGCGAGATTTTGTCAACGCTTGTGATATGACGGACTTTATCATTTTCCCTAAATAACGGGATAATAGTGGAATGATGTTTTTGTTGAATTAAATCGACGTTGATTTTGTCAATTAGATGTAAATGATCATGTAAACTAGTAAGGAGACTAGAATGAAAAAAGAAAATATCCCAAATGCCTTAACACTGATTCGAATTGTGTTTATTCCTATTTTTATTTTGATGCTAATATTTGGTAAAGGTTATGGTTGGCATGTAGCAGCAGCTATTGTCTTTGCTGTTGCTAGTATCACCGATTATTTGGACGGTTATTTAGCTCGTAAATGGAAAGTTGTTAGTAACTTTGGAAAATTTGCGGATCCTATGGCTGATAAGCTTCTTGTTATGTCTGCCTTTATCATGATGATTGAATTAAAGATGGTTCCGGCTTGGATTACTGCAGTTATAATTTGCCGTGAATTAGCCGTAACTGGCCTCCGTCTCTTATTGGTTGAAACAGGAGGAGTTGTTTTGCCAGCAGCTATGCCTGGAAAAATTAAAACCTTCTCACAAATGTTTGCCATTATTTTCCTTCTCTTCCATTGGGATTTATTGGGTCAAATTACGCTTTATGTTGCGCTAATCTTTACAGTCTACTCTGGATATGAATACTTTAAAGGCAGTGCCTACCTCTTTAAAGATACCTTTAGATAAATGAATAATATTATAGAAGTTCGAAATCTTACATTTAAATACCAAAAAACAGATGAGAACCATCAGTTAAATGATATTTCGTTTCACGTGAAACATGGTGAATGGTTATCCATTATTGGACATAACGGAAGTGGTAAATCAACAGTGGTACGCTTGATTGATGGCTTGTTGGAACCGGAATCTGGTCAAATCTATATTTCTGGAGATTTGTTAACTCCTAAAAATGTTTGGGATAAACGTAGTGAGATTGGTATGGTTTTTCAGAATCCAGATAACCAGTTTGTTGGAGCTACTGTGGAAGATGATGTGGCGTTTGGGTTGGAGAACCAAGGAATTCCAAGAGATGAAATGGTGCAACGAGTAGACGAAGCTTTGAAGATGGTCCACATGGATGAATTCAAAGATCGAGAACCCGCTAGATTATCTGGTGGACAAAAGCAACGAGTGGCCATTGCTGGAATTATTGCTTTACGACCTAAAATCATCATTTTAGATGAAGCAACCAGTATGTTGGATCCTGAAGGGCGTCTAGAACTAATTCGTACGGTTCGAGAAGTCAAAGAACGATATGGGTTAACCGTTATTTCTATTACCCATGATTTAGAGGAAGTTTCCCTAAGTGATCGGGTTATTCTCTTTGAAAAAGGAAAAGCGACCTTGGATCTGACTCCAAGAGAACTCTTTTCTCGAGATGATCTATATGAAATTGGATTAGAAGAGCCTTTCGCTAATCGATTGCGCAGCATGTTACATCAAAATGGTTTTCCAGTTGGAGAAACCTATCAGACTGAAGGAGAGCTAGAGAAACTATTATGGGAATTGCTTTAAAACAGCTTAGTTATACCTATCAAGAAGGTACTCCTTTTGAAGGAGCGGCTCTTTTTGATGTGAATATAGAAATCCCAAGCGGTTCTTATACAGCTCTAATTGGGCATACTGGAAGTGGAAAATCAACCATCCTCCAATTATTAAATGGTTTGCTTTTGCCCAGTCGAGGGGAAGTGCAAATGAATGATATGCGCATTAGTTCTGAGTCTTCTCAAAAAGAGCTAAAGGATCTTCGAAAAAAAGTGGGTCTCGTCTTTCAATTTCCAGAAAGTCAACTCTTTGCTGAGACTGTTGTAAAAGATGTCGCATTTGGGCCTCAAAATTTTGGAGTAGACCAAGAGTCAGCTGAGAGCATTGCTAAGGAAAAATTACGCTTAGTCGGTCTTTCTGAAGAGTTGTTTGAACGGAGTCCCTTTGAATTGTCTGGAGGGCAAATGAGACGGGTCGCTATTGCAGGCATTTTAGCGATGGAACCTGAAATTTTGGTCTTGGACGAGCCGACAGCTGGTTTGGATCCGTCAGGTAGACGGGAATTAATGAAGCTATTTGCGTCACTTCATCAAGCTGGGATGACCATCGTTCTTGTTAGTCATTCTATGGAAGATGTGGCAGAATACGCAAATCTTGTTTATGTTTTGGAAAAAGGACGAATTGTGAGGTCTGGGCATCCAAGGGATGTATTTCAGGATGTAGAAGGATTAGAAAACATACAATTAGGCGTACCGAAAGTGACGAAATTTGCTTGGCGCTTACGTCAAAAAGGACTATCTTTGCCAACTTTACCAATCACTTTACAGGAGTTTAAGGAGTTAATTGGACATGAATAGTATGATTTTAGGACGATATGTACCAGGTAATTCCATTCTACATCGTATGGATCCAAGGGCAAAGTTACTAGGACTTTTCTTGTTAATTGTTATTTTGTTTTGGGCCAATAATGTGTTGACGAATGCCCTGTTGTTTTTATTGGCCTTTGCGTTGATTTTGAGTGCCAAGATCCCCTTCCGTTTTTTTATTAATGGCCTGAAATCAATGGTTTTTATCATTGCTTTCACCACACTCTTTCAGTTGTTTGCGACGACTGGCGGTAAGACTTTAGTTCAATTTTATTTTTTGACCGTAACGGATAAAGGACTTGCTCAAGCTGGTGTGATCTTTTGTCGTTTTATTCTCATTGTTGTATTTTCAACAATTTTAACACTGACAACAACGCCCTTAAGCTTAGCAGATGCCGTAGAAAAGTTGTTAACTCCATTTAAAATCATCAAAGTTCCTGCTCATGAAATTGGACTCATGTTGTCTATGAGCCTTCGTTTCGTTCCCACTCTAATGGATGATACGATTCGCATTATGAATGCACAGAGAGCTAGAGGGGTTGATTTTGGAGAAGGGAATCTCCTTCAGAAGATCCGCTCTTTTATACCGATTTTAATTCCCTTGTTTGCATCAAGTTTTAAACGTGCAGATGCTCTTGCAATTGCCATGGAGGCAAGAGGTTATAAAAGTGGAGAGGGAAGAAGCCGTTATAGGCAGTTAAAATGGCAAGTTTTAGATAGTGTAGCTATTCTGTCTGTAGTAGCAGTTGGTGCTATCATTTTTTGGTTGAAATATTAGAATACCACCACTACATATAGGGGAATTTTTCTAAAAAAATGAAGAAAAACGCTATTTATAGCGTTTTTTGCATGAAAAATACATGATTTTGTAACCTTTGTAACATAAATTATAACTAACTGTAACATTTAATGTGTAAGATAGTATTATGTTCGAAAGGAGAATGTATTGATGAACACAAAAAAAGTCCAATGGACATTAACTTCTATTATCTCAGCTCTTTCACTTTTTGTTTCTGGTGTGGTAGTGAATGCTGAAACATATGAAGTAAAATATGGTGATACTTTATCAGAAATTGCGATTAAGAATAACACTACTATCGAAAAACTTGTTGAATTGAATCAAATCAGCAACCAAGATTTGATCCATGCAGGTCAAATTATTGAGTTGGGTGAACGTTCAAAATCATTGATCAACAAAGTAAATACTGCCACAGTAAGTCAAGAACCAGCAGCCGAAGCTTCTACAAATCAAGTAGTGGCAGAAACAACAACTACTGCCACTTATAATGCAGCACCTGTTGTTACGAATTCTGGAAATGGTATTGTACTTGCAAATGGGAATACTGCTGGAGAAGTTGGATCCTATGCAGCGGCTCGTATGGCTGAAATGACAGGAGTTCCTGCATCAACTTGGGAAGCCATTATTGCACGTGAATCAAATGGTCAAGTGAACGCAGCAAATCCATCTGGAGCTAGTGGTCTTTTCCAAACAATGCCAGGTTGGGGTTCAACTGCTACAGTTGATGATCAAATCCAAGCAGCTTATAATGCCTATTCAAACCAAGGGCTTTCAGCTTGGGGATACTAAAAAAGAGGTTAAACCCTCTTTTTATTTTGTTTCTTATCTTGACAAGTATTGGAAAGAGCTGTAAAGAAAATGACTTTGTTAGTCAACCTTAGTGAACCATGGATGATCTTACCCATACGTGATTTTATACATAAAAGAGGTTTACAAATTTGTAAACCTCTTTTATTAACTTAAATGAGTGAGTAAAGCTAGGGGGGAATCTACGATGGTATCGGGAGTTTCCTCTTTTAATTGCTCTAGGGGTGCAAATCCCCAACTGACTGCAATTGTGTGAATACCAATGGTTTTTCCCCCAATGATGTCAAATTTAGTATCCCCAACGATGCAAGCTTCCTCTTTTGGAATTTGATGGTCCACCAGTACACGCTGAATGATATCAGCTTTGTGCATGAATCCTGGGATAGAACCATAAATCCCATCAAAGTAATCATTAATTCCTAGTGAATGGGCTATTTCGAGACTCACTTCCTGATTCTTAGAGGTGGTGATGAATAAGTGATAACCCAATTCCTTCAATTGATGAAGGAGTTCTTTGATACCTGGGTAGAGATAGGTTTGTTGTTGGCCAGTTTCTTTGTAATAGGTGCGATAGATTTCTACAGCTTTTGTAACAAGTTCTTTTGGGACATGGTTTGTAAATGTAACCTCGAGTGGAGGCCCCATAAAGGTTCGAATAGTCTCTTTATCAGGTGTCGGAACCCCCAGCAGGTTAAAAGTGTGTAGAAAGGTGGTTTCAATGCCTTCAGAACTATCGACTAAGGTCCCATCCAAGTCGAAAAATATGTACTTCATAGATTATTCTCCAAATATTTCTTGCTGTAGCCGTTTCCCAGTTGGAGTAGTTGCTAGACCACCTTCAGCCGTTTCTCTAAAGGCAGTTGGCAGGCTTGATCCGACCTGGTACATAGCATCGATGACTTCATCAACAGGGATTTTGGATTCAATTCCTGCCAGAGCCATATCCGCCGCAATATATGCATAGCTTGCACCCATAGCATTTCGTTTGACACAAGGAACCTCTACCAGTCCTGCAACAGGATCACAAATTAAGCCTAGCATATTTTTAATGACGAAACAAATGGCTTGGCTAGCTTGGTAAGGGCTTCCCCCAGCAGCTAACGTCAAGGCAGCCGCACTCATAGCAGATGCTGATCCAACCTCAGCTTGACAGCCTCCCTCGGCTCCTGAAATCGATGCATTGTTGGCAATAACCAGTCCAAAGGCTCCTGCGGCTAATAAGAACTCCAATTGTTGGTGTTTATCTAAATGGAGTTTTTCGATGGCTGAAGTAAGAACAGCGGGTAAGCAACCAGCTGATCCAGCAGTGGGAGTAGCACAGACCAAGCCCATTTTTGCATTGTGTTCGTTGACAGCAATAGCATTTTTGGCAGCGGTTAGGACAGTATAGTCAGAGAGGGCTTTTCCAGATCGAATATAGCGATCTAGTTTTGCAGCATCTCCACCAGTCAAGCCACTTCGAGAAAGTTGGTCATTGAGTCCAAGATGAACGGATTCTTTCATGACTTCGAGGTTTCGAGTCATAAGAGTCAGAACTTCTTCGCGCTCGCGACCAGTTAGTTCAAACTCAGTTGCAATCATTAATTCTGCGACATTTCCTTCATAGTGGAGGGTCGCTTGCTCAACTAGTTCGGTAATGGAATAAAACATGGGGTCTCCTTATTGAAAGAAATTCACATTGTGTAAATGAGGAATTTGACGGATTAACTCAATCGCTTCGTCACAATTTCGAGAATCCACTTCAATAATCATAATAGCCTTTTCGCCGGCTTTTTCGCGGGTTACATTCATTTGGGCGATATTGATATCATAGCGGGAAAGGGCTTCTGTTACATGGGCAATCATCCCAGGAACGTCTTGGTGAACAATAATAATAGTTGGGGTGTTCATATTTAGAGAAATTGCAAAGCCATTTAACTCGGTGACTTGTATATTTCCCCCACCAATAGAAATTCCTGTGACGGAGATGGTTTTGTGCTCATTTTTCACCGTGATGGTCGTCGTATTTGGATGAGGCGCATTGCTCTCTTTTTGAATAGACCAGACGATTCGAATTCCTCTTTCATGAGCAATTTCAAGACTATTGGGGATTCTTGGATCATCTGTGTCCATCCCCAAAATACCAGCTACAAGGGCCAAGTCTGTCCCGTGGCCGCGATAGGTTTTGGCAAAGGAATTAAACAACTGAAATTCAACTTCTGTAGGATCCTCTCCAAAAATAGAAGAGACAATTTTTCCAATACGAACAGCTCCAGCAGTGTGGCTACTAGAAGGTCCAATCATAACCGGTCCAATAATATCAAATATGGATTGGAATTTAAGCGAATTCATCAGTCAGCTCCTTAGGGTTTCTTTTCTTTCATTATAACAAATCTAGGGCATGTTTTCTTCTATTTAAGAGGGAAATTTTGTTTTAAACTTAAAAGATACTTAAAACTAGTTTATTTGAGGTGTTTTTTATTCTTGCTAACATATTATTGAAACATTTGACGTGATTTCATAAAGTTTCTGAAACATTTCTTCTGTAAGATAAAGAACATATAGAAAAGGAGTGTAAAACCATGAATAAAAAAATATTTGTAAAACGTGTAATCGGACTGACCTTATTATCTGGAATGTTTATTCCCATCCTTGCCAGTGCAGAATCTTACACTGTAAAGTCAGGTGATACCTTATCAGCTATTGCTAAAGAGAAGAATACAACGGTTGATGCGATTGCTCAGAAAAATAAGATTGGCAACGTCAACCACATTACAGTTGGTCAAGTTCTAGAGATTGAAGATGAGAAGGCAACAACCAATACTACAGAGCAAGCTACCACTAGTAAAGCAACAACTACGGTATCTGCTTCAGATGGCTTGAGTGCCGAAGATGTAGTGGCTAAAGAATGGATTGCCCAGAAGGAATCAAGTGGCAGTTACACAGCACAAAATGGCCAATACTATGGTCGTTACCAGTTATCGCTTTCTTATTTAAACGGTGACTTGTCACCAGAAAACCAGGAAAAAGTAGCCAATCAATATGTTGTCAACCGATATGGATCATGGTCGGCGGCTAAAAACTTCTGGCTGGCCAATGGCTGGTATTAAAGTAGATGAAAGAGTTCAGCAATTGGACTCTTTTTTGATTTACAGACTTGTAAACATATAGATACGATAGCCAATAAGAAGAATGGCAAGATGCTTGTTTTCTACTATAAAGCGTGTTACAATTGATAATGCTCAAAACGACCTTCAATCGTTGAAGCAAACCACGACCTTCAATCGTGAGAAACGAAAAGATGGGAGAAATCTATGAGTGATAACTCGAAAACACGTGTTGTTGTTGGTATGAGTGGCGGTGTCGATTCATCTGTAACGGCGTTGTTGTTAAAACAACAGGGTTACGATGTCATCGGCATCTTCATGAAAAACTGGGACGACACAGACGAAAATGGCGTCTGTACAGCTACAGAAGATTACAAAGATGTAGCAGCGGTTGCAGATCAAATTGGCATACCTTACTATTCTGTCAACTTTGAGAAAGAATACTGGGATCGTGTCTTTGAATATTTCCTTGCAGAATATCGTGCAGGCCGGACACCAAATCCGGATGTCATGTGTAATAAGGAAATCAAATTTAAGGCCTTCTTAGATTATGCCATGACACTTGGTGCCGATTATGTAGCCACGGGTCACTATGCTCGTGTGGCGCGTGATGAGGATGGCATTGTTCATATGCTACGCGGTGTTGACAACGGGAAGGATCAAACTTATTTCCTAAGCCAGTTGTCACAAGAACAACTTCAAAAAACCATGTTCCCGTTGGGACATTTGGAAAAACCTGAGGTTCGCCGGTTGGCTGAAGAGGCTGGATTGGCAACGGCTAAAAAGAAAGACTCCACTGGGATCTGCTTTATTGGAGAAAAGAATTTCAAAGAGTTTCTAGGGAACTACCTCCCTGCCCAACCAGGCCGAATGATGACCGTAGATGGACGGGATATGGGTGAGCATGCCGGTTTGATGTATTATACGATCGGTCAGCGGGGTGGACTTGGAATCGGTGGCCAACAAGGTGGGGACAATGCTCCTTGGTTTGTCGTTGGTAAAGATCTGAGTCAAAATATTCTGTATGTCGGTCAAGGATTCTATCATGAAGCACTGATGTCAACAAGTTTACAAGCTAGTCAAGTTCACTTTACACGAGAGATGCCAGAAGAGTTTACATTGGAGTGTACAGCCAAGTTCCGTTATCGCCAGCCAGATTCCAAGGTGATGGTTCATGTCAAAGGTGACAAGGCTGAGGTAATTTTTGCAGAACCTCAACGAGCTATTACACCAGGTCAGGCTGTTGTCTTTTACGATGGTGAAGAGTGTCTCGGTGGTGGACTAATTGACAATGCTTATCGAGATGGTAAAGTTTGTCAGTATATTTAAATTGACAAATTTTCTCAATTTGCTACAATAATAAAAGCAATAGAAGTGATGGTCAAAGCTCATGGATGTTGCAGGCTTTTTTGTCCTGCACTTCTCAGAGTTTTGACTATTTTTGTGTCGTTTCAAAAGGAAGTTACATGCAAGAACAGGATTTTCGGACCAAGTCAAACCAAACGGTTTTTGGTGTGAGAGCGACTGCTTTGATTGTAAAAGACAATCGCTTATTAGTCGTAGAAGATGAGGATGGTTTTTATACAATCGGAGGTGCTATTCAAGTGGATGAAGCTACTGAAGATGCCGTAGTTCGAGAAGTAAAAGAGGAACTTGGGGTCGCATCTAGAGCGGTTCAGTTAGCTTTCATTGTTGAAAATCGATTTGAACAAGCTGAGGTCCACTATCATAATATCGAGTTCCATTATTTAGTAGACTTACTGGAAGATGCACCGTTAACCATGCAAGAAGATGCGAAGCCATTACCTTGCCGGTGGCTTGCTTTAGATGATCTACATACTGTTAATCTGAAGCCGGCATTTTTAAAAACCGCCTTACCAGATTGGGACGGACAATTACGACACATCCATCTTAAAGAATAGGAGAAAAAATGACTTATAATTTTATAGAAGAATACGATATTATTGTAATAGGAGCGGGGCATGCTGGGGTAGAAGCCTCCCTTGCTGCGAGCCGAATGGGTTGTAAAGTTTTACTTGCAACCATCAATATCGAAATGTTGGCGTTTTTGCCATGTAATCCTTCGATTGGTGGTTCTGCAAAAGGGATTGTGGTCCGTGAGGTAGATGCTCTCGGTGGAGAGATGGCCAAGAATATTGACAAATCCTATATTCAGATGAAGATGTTGAATACAGGAAAGGGACCAGCTGTTCGTGCGCTTCGTGCTCAAGCAGATAAAGAGCTCTATTCTAAGGAAATGCGTAAGACAGTTGAGAACCAAGAAAACTTGACCCTTCGCCAAACCATGATTGATGAAATTTTGGTAGAAGATGGGAAGGTTATTGGTGTTCGAACTGCGACCCACCAAGAATATGGGGCCAAGGCTGTCATTGTCACGACTGGAACGGCTTTACGTGGAGAAATCATCATTGGGGATCTCAAGTATTCATCAGGCCCTAACCATAGCCTTGCTTCTATCAATTTGGCTGAAAATCTCAAAAATTTAGGACTAGAAATTGGACGGTTCAAAACAGGTACGCCACCACGTGTAAAGGCATCGTCAATCAATTATGAAGAAACGGAAATTCAACCAGGTGATGAGAATCCAAATCACTTTTCTTACAATTCGCGTGACGAGGATTATTTAAAGGATCAAATCCCTTGTTGGTTAACCTATACCAATAGTCAAAGCCACGAAATCATCAACAGCAATTTACACCGGGCTCCAATGTTTACAGGTGTTGTAAAAGGAGTTGGACCTCGCTATTGTCCATCTATTGAAGATAAGATTGTTCGCTTTGCGGATAAGGAACGCCACCAGCTATTCTTGGAGCCAGAAGGACGCAATACAGAAGAAGTCTATGTCCAAGGCTTGTCAACCAGTTTACCAGAAGATGTGCAACGAGATCTGGTTCATTCAATCAAGGGACTTGAGAATGCTGAGATGATGCGAACGGGTTATGCGATTGAGTATGATATGGTCCTCCCACATCAATTGCGGGCAACTTTAGAAACCAAGAAAATCTCAGGTCTCTTTACCGCAGGCCAAACCAATGGAACATCTGGTTATGAAGAAGCTGCTGGCCAAGGAATTGTGGCAGGGATTAATGCTGCGCTGAAAATCCAAGGAAAACCAGAGCTCATCTTGAAACGGAGTGATGGTTATATTGGGGTCATGATCGATGACTTGGTAACCAAAGGAACAGTTGAGCCCTATCGTCTGTTGACTAGCCGTGCAGAATACCGTTTGATTCTTCGTCATGATAATGCAGATATGCGCTTAACAGAAATCGGTCGCGAGGTTGGTTTGGTTGACGATGAACGTTGGGCACGTTTTGAAACCAAGAAGTATCAGTTCGAAAATGAAATGAAGCGCCTTGACAGTATCAAGCTAAAACCTGTAAAGGAAACGAACGAGAAGGTGGCAGCGCTAGGTTTTAAACCATTGACAGATGCTGTCACAGCCAAAGAATTCTTGAGAAGACCAGAAGTATCTTATCAAGATGTTGTCAACTTTATCGGACCAGCAGCTGAAGAACTAGATGATAAGATTATCGAGCTGATTGAAACTGAAATTAAGTACGAGGGTTATATCTCAAAAGCTTTAGATCAGGTTGAAAAAATGAAGCGGATGGAAGAAAAACGAATTCCTGCCAATATTGACTGGGACGATATTGACTCCATCGCAACAGAAGCTCGTCAAAAATTCAAGTTGATTAATCCAGAAACGATTGGTCAAGCTAGCCGGATTTCAGGTGTCAACCCAGCTGACATTTCTATCTTGATGGTGTATCTTGAAGGCAAGAGTCGAAGCATTTCTAAGAATCAAGAAAAAGAATCCTAACTTATTAGGACGTAAATATGTGGAAGAAGTAGCCAAATAGCTACTTCTTTTCTCGTTTTACTGTATATTTACAACAGTGTAAATATACTTTACACTGTTTAACAAATGAGCGACCGGACCTGGATCCCTGTCAGCTTTTTCTTTGGTGGAAAGGCTTGACTGGCCTCGCTTTTTCTTATGTTTTATGGTATAATGGCCCAACAGAGGTTTATAATGAAAAAATTTCGTATGACGCCTATCCATTATTGTATGGTAGGTTTGTTAGCATTTATTATATTAGCCATCAGTTCCAGATTATTGGGTGGCACAATTGCAAATTTATTTGTGATTCTGTTGATTCTTTCCGGTGTCATCTATCTCTTTCTTCATCAATTAAAGCAAGTAGAATTGGATGAGCTAGAACAAATTCAATATGTCAATCATCAGGCTGAAAATGGATTGGCCTCGCTACTGGATAAAATGCCAGTTGGTGTAATCAAGGTAAACGGTGAAACCAATGAAGTTGAGTGGTTCAATCCTTATGCGGAGTTGATTTTCTCTACTGAGGATGGGCAATTCGATGTGGAATACCTGCAACAAGTGTTGGCGATTCCTTTTGAAGGGAAAGGCCATTATGCAACCATTGGAGATAAGAAATATTCTGTTTATCTAGATTCCCAGGCCAGTGTCGTTTATTTTTTTGATGCGTCTAGTGAGTATGAAGCCAACGTTGGTCTTGTAACGACTAGGCCGGTCATCGGGATTATGTCCGTAGACAACTATGATGATTTAGAAGATGTTGTATCTGATTCGGATATCAGTAGCATCAATGGCTTTATTGCAAACTTTGTTGAAGAATTCTCGGAAAAATACCATATGTTTTACCGAAGAGTCGGGATGGATCGCTTTTATCTTTTTACCGACTATACCGTTCTTGAACAATTAATCGAATCCAAATTTTCTATTATTGACCAATTCCGTGAGGAAGCGAAAAATCGTGAATTACCCATTACGGTAAGTATGGGATTCTCATACGGAGATGGCAATCATGATGAAATTGGTAGAGTTGCTTTATCGAATCTAAACTTAGCTGAAGTCCGAGGGGGCGACCAAGCGGTTGTGAAAGAAAAAGAAGAAGGTAAGGATCCTATTTTCTTTGGAGGTGGGACAGCCTCTGCTATCAAGCGCACCCGTACACGAACTCGTGCGATGATGACAGCTATTTCCGAAAAAATTAAATCGGTTGATCAGGTATTTGTTGTTGGCCACAAAAAATTAGACATGGATGCTTTGGGGGCATCGATTGGGATGCAATTATTTGCAAACAATATCAACGAACGCTCTTATGCAGTTTATGATGATACGTCTATGGCTCAGGATATCGAACGAGCGGTTGGAAAAATTCAATCAGATGGAGCGACTAAACTCGTAACGGTTTCAGATGCTCTACGGATGGTAACCGATCAATCCCTTTTGATTATGGTAGACCATTCGAAGATAGCTCTCACGCTTTCAAATGATTTGTATGAGAAGTTTCACCAAGTCATTGTCATTGACCACCATAGACGGGATGAAGACTTCCCTGAAAATGCCATGATCACTTATATTGAAAGTGGCGCAAGTAGTGCCAGTGAGTTGGTTACGGAATTGCTTCAGTTCCAGAATTCTAAGAAGAACCGCTTGAATAAGATACAAGCCAGTGTTTTGATGGCTGGAATTATGTTGGATACCAAGAATTTCTCTGTTCGCGTAACGAGCCGTACATTTGATGTAGCTAGTTATTTACGAAGCCGAGGCAGTGATAGTGTCCTCATTCAGGAAATTTCAGCTATTAATTTCGATGAGTACCGCGAAGTTAATGAGTTGATCCTAAATGGTCAAATGGTATTCCCACATATTATTGTGGCAACAGGAGCAGCAGATGTTCCTTATGGAACGGTTACTATTAGTAAAGCAGCCGATAGTATGTTGGCCATGTCTAAAATTGAGGCGACCTTTGTCATTGCTCTGAATGAACAAGGAAGCATTTCCATTTCAGCTCGAAGCAGAAGCAAAGTTAACGTGCAAAAAATTATGGAGCAAATGGGAGGCGGAGGCCACTTTAATTCGGCGGCTTCTCAATTGGAAGATGTAACCATCGATCAAGTTCGTACCCAATTGATTGACTGTATTCAAGAAGAGGTCCAAAAGGATAAGGAGGAAGAAGAATGAAAGTTATCTTTTTAGCAGATGTAAAAGGAAAAGGAAAAAAAGGGGAAATTAAAGAAGTCCCAACAGGTTATGCTCAAAACTTTTTGATTAAAAAGAATTTAGCCAAAGAAGCTAACGCCCAAGCGATTGGGGAACTTCGCGGTAAGCAAAAATCTGAAGAAAAAGCCCATGCGGAACTAGTTGCAGAAGCGAAAGATATTCAAGCGAAATTAGCAGAAGAAACGACCGTTGTCCAATTTACAGAAAAAATTGGTCCTGATGGACGTACATTTGGTTCGATTACCAATAAAAAAATTGCAGAAGAACTACAAAAACAATTTGGGATCAAAATCGACAAGCGTCACATTCAAGTGGCTTCTCCAATTCGCTCTGTCGGCTTGATTGATGTGCCTGTTAAAATTTATCAGGATATTACAGGTATTATCCAAATTCGAGTAAACGAAGGTTAAGTAAATCGTTAGAAAGGAATGACTATGGCTGAGATAGAAGAATTAAGAACCCAGCCTCAAGATATCCAAGCAGAGCAATCTGTCTTAGGAGCCATCTTTATTGATGAGGGAAAACTGGTTTTTGTTCGTGAGTTTATTGAGCCAGCAGATTTCTTTAAATATGCCCATCGGTTAATTTTTAAGGCGATGATTGACCTTGCAGATAGGGGAGATGCTATCGATGCGACGACCGTTCGCAATATTTTAGATAGCCAAGGGGACTTGCAAAATATCGGTGGTCTCTCTTATCTAGCTGAAGTTATCAACTCTGTTCCGACCTCAGCTAATGCGGAATATTACGCAAAGATTGTTTCCGAAAAAGCGGTTCTAAGACGCTTGATTGCTCGTTTAACGGAGAGCATTAATCAAGCATACGATGGAGCGAGTCCGTCGGATGAGATTATTGCAGGCGCAGAAAAAGCCCTGATTGATGTTAGTGAAAATGCCAATCGAAGTGGTTTTAAGAATATCAAGGATATCCTAAATATCAACTTTGGAAGTCTTGAAACTCGCTCATTGCAGACAACGGATATTACGGGGATTGCAACAGGTTATCGAGATCTTGATCATATGACAACAGGTCTTCATGAAGAAGAGTTGATTATTCTTGCGGCTCGTCCAGCGGTTGGTAAGACTGCCTTCGCTCTAAACATTGCCCAAAATATCGGAACCAAGTTGGATAAAACAGTTGCTATTTTCTCACTGGAAATGGGGGCTGAAAGTTTGGTGGACCGGATGTTGGCAGCAGAGGGCTTGATTGAGTCTCATTCTATTCGTACCGGTCAGTTGACAGATGATGAGTGGCGGAAATATGCCATTGCCCAAGGAAATCTAGCCAATGCCAGCATTTATATAGATGATACTCCTGGTATTCGGATTACAGAAATTCGATCTCGTTCTAGAAAGTTAGCACAAGAAACTGGTAATCTTGGCTTGATCCTTATCGACTACTTGCAGTTGATTACAGGGACTGGACGAGAAAACCGGCAACAGGAAGTTTCAGAAATCTCTCGTCAATTAAAAATTTTGGCGAAAGAATTGAAGGTTCCTGTGATTGCCCTTAGTCAGCTATCTCGGGGAGTCGAACAACGACAAGATAAGCGGCCGGTTCTATCTGATATCCGTGAATCAGGATCCATCGAGCAGGATGCAGATATTGTTGCCTTCCTATACCGTGATGACTATTATGAACGTGCAGGTGAGGAAGAAGAAGGCTTGCCGAATAACAAGGTTGAAGTCATCATTGAAAAAAACCGTTCAGGAGCGCGTGGAACAGTGGAGTTAATCTTCCAGAAAGAATATAATAAGTTCTCCAGCATATCAAAGAGAATAGAGGAATAATGGATGAGTGATGCATTTACAGATGTAGCAAAAATGAAAAAAATCAAAGAAGAAATCAAGGCTCATGAAGGCCAAATTGTGGAAATGACCTTGGAAAATGGTCGTAAACGTCAAAAAAATAAGTTTGGTCGATTAATTGAAGTCTATCCTTCTTTGTTTATTATTGAATACACTAATGAAAACAGTTTACCTGGTGAACCAGCAACAACCTATGTTGAATCGTATACTTACTCAGATATTTTGACTGAGAAAAATCTGATTCATTACTTAGACTAATCTGGCTAGGGTGAGCTACAACTTCCAACCGTCTCTTCTTGGAGATGGTTTTTTTGATGTCCTTAACATATCATAAAGATTTGTTGTGTAAATTTATTGACAAAGATGTCAATTTCACAATCATATCTGTCAATATTAGACAGGGGGATCTTTTGAAGAGAAATCTCATCTATATTCTTCATATCACTAAAATAGAGGGACTTAGGAGGTTATTAGAACAATCATGATTGACAGGTTGTAAATAAGGGTGTAAAGATTCCTGTAAACAGATAGGATAGGGAAGTGGATACATGTATATCCAAGTCAAAATATGGGATTTAGAAAGCCCCTAGCTAGAAAACCTCATTTTGCTTTTCATTTATAGAAAGAAACCAAAAAAATGAGAAAGCAACTTTACAAGGGCTGGTATTAGTGGTATAATAGAATTTGTGCGAAATGACAGCAGGACAAAATGAAGCTCGTCAACAGGAAGCCAGCTAGAAAAGTAACCTTTGCTGTTTGGGCGAAGGCTTTCTGAACGAATCAGGTTTGTCTAAAACGTTATTTCCTACAAAAAATTATTTTTATAGGAGGACATTTCAAATGTCACGTTATACAGGACCATCTTGGAAACAATCTCGCCGTCTTGGCTTGTCACTTACAGGTACAGGTAAAGAATTGGCACGTCGTAACTACGTACCAGGTCAACACGGACCAAACAACCGTTCAAAATTGTCAGAATACGGTTTGCAATTAGCTGAAAAACAAAAACTTCGTTTCTCTTACGGACTTGGTGAAAAACAATTCCGTAACTTGTTCGTACAAGCTACTAAGATCAAAGAAGGAACTGTCGGTTTTAACTTCATGCTTCTTTTGGAACGTCGTTTGGATAACGTTGTTTACCGTCTTGGACTTGCGACTACTCGTCGTCAAGCTCGTCAATTCGTTAACCACGGTCACATCCTTGTTGACGGAAAACGCGTTGATATCCCTTCATACCGCGTAACTCCAGGTCAAGTGATCTCAGTTCGTGAGAAATCAGCTAAAGTTCCAGCTATCCTTGAAGCTGTTGAAGCAACTCTTGGACGTCCAGCATTCGTATCATTCGATGCTGAAAAATTGGAAGGTTCATTGACTCGTTTGCCAGAACGCGATGAAATCAACCCAGAAATCAACGAAGCACTTGTCGTTGAATTCTACAACAAAATGCTTTAATTTTAAGAAAAAACTTGCAGAAAGCCTACAACAGTGGGCTTTTTGTTTTGTCTTAAAGCGTTGATTTCTGGGTTTGCTTAGATATTTGCTAGATTGATTCCATAGCCGTTTCAAAGAATGAGACGGCTTTTTTGGCGTTTTCTTTTGAGAGATGGCTGTATATATCCATGGTCATACTGATTTGTGAATGACCTAGGCGGTGCTGAAGCTCCTTGTAAGGTATGCCAGAGTTAAGCAGTAAACTAGCGTGGGTATGACGGAAACCGTGAAAGCCAATGTTAGGAACGCCAGCACGTTTGAAGTGGGTTCTTAACCTGGTTTGTAAGGTTCGATTATTGGGGTACTCATGTATGAAGTCAGAAAAGACCACAGTTTCAGAGCGTCCGAGTTGCCAAGCCTCTTGTATTTGCCTACGTTTATATTGCTTGAGCATAGCGACTGTTTGGCGGTCTATGTCTATATCCCGATAGCTAGACTTTGATTTTGGGCTATTGATCTCTTGCTTATAGTTTAGGGTCTTTGTGACGTGGACAAGGGCACCGTTTAAGTCAATATCAGACCAGCTAAGCGCCAGAGCCTCATTGATACGGCAACCAGTGGCCAGTAGGAAGTTGTAAAGTGTAACCTCGTAAAAATGGCGGTACTTGCTACTGTCTAAACTATCTAGATAGCCAAGAAACTTTTTAAGTTCCTGATTGTCAAAGTGTTTGATCTTGTGGCGGTTTGCTTTTTGATTGTTTCGAGGTAGCAAGACCTCACGAGCTGGATTGAATGGGATAGCTTGCATAACTACGCCATACTGTAATATACGCTTGTTTAGCGCGTGGATTTTGTCATAATGCAGATAAGCCCTAGGTTCGCCTTTATTGGTCTTTTCTGCTAGTTTGTTGACAATGGACTGAATGAGTGGAGTTGTCAGCTTATCGAGCTTGTAGGAGCCAAAGAGAGGCAAAACATGACCTTCTAGGAGCCTTCTAGTAGCGTCCTGACTATTTGGCTTTACTGTATGCTTGTGGTTATCCCACCATAGTCTAGCCAGCTCCTCGTAGGTGGATATAGTAGAGGCTTGAAACCTAGTGGATCCATTTATCTTAAAGTCTATAACGGCGTCTTGCGCTTTTTGTTTTACCTCTTTTTTGGTTCGGCCCGTGATTTTTGTTGTGACTTGTTTACCTGTTACCTGGTCAATGCCCAGATAGATACTAGAGCGATAGACTATTGACCCGTCTTTTTTACTATGTTGCGTTATTTTCATGATGATAAACCTTTCTAAAATACATCAGCAGGCAAGCTATTATTAAAAAGGTTTTAGTTTGTGGTTTAAATCACGCTAGGGCTTCACAGTTTGCCCTGTATTCGATTTTAAAGAGTCGGACGGTAAATTTGTACCAGAATAAAAAAACAAGGCGAATATGGGGGAGTTTTGTCTATTTCAAGTATTTGCAACTCAAAAAAGGGAAGCAACAATTAAGCTACTTCCCTGGAGCGCAAAGGCTCAAAGTTTAAAAATATGAGGGTAAACCTCTAAGTAACTTAATTATAGAGTAAACTTATATTACTGTCAATCTTTTAGGTAAAGGTCTTTTAATTTTGTATCAATTCTATCTAAAGTTTCATTACTAACCCTGATTTTCCCACAAGGATCTAAATCGTTTAAATAGATGATTCTATCTTTACTTATTGTTCTTATTTGGTCACATTTTGCGTAGGAAACTTTGTTGAATTTTTCATAATGTTTAAATAGATTTTTTAGCTTTTTTAATGAAGCTGATAAAACTTCCATCCCTGTACCATCGTTATACATTTTTTTGGCTTTTTCAGGGTTGTAGTAATCTTTGTATTCCTCAAATAACTCTTTATAAATATCTTCGGATTCCCCTAAATCAAAAGAGGTTATCTCAGTCAATATATAGTGACATATTGAAAAATAGTCAAAATCAAGTTTTGCTAAAATAGAGATCAGAAAGGGGTTAGATTTACTTTGAATAACTTCATCAATCTTAACGGAAAACTTTTTTTCTTTTGAACTAATTGGAAGTACAGTCAAATTTCTTGATTTTGGAGAATCATTTTTATTTAAGACTACAGCCCAGTGTCTATTTGATAATTCAGACCCAATGTTAATTCCAAAATCTACAAAGATTAAAGAACCACGCTTCAGAACATTGTAACTCTTGCTAGTATTTTGTGTTTCTGACAAGAATAGATTAGATTCTTTTTCTAGCCAATTAGGCAAAAAGCGGAATTTGTTATTTTTGGGAAATGTAGAATGAACTTTTTCAAAGTTTTTCGAAGCCTTTAAAATCTGTTTGTTTTGTATTGTCATTTATCCCTCTTTTTTTAAATCTCCTAGACCTACGACTTCGCCGATGGTTTAAATATTGTGGAGCGTGGGTTAGTTGCTAAAGTGTTCCTCAATATTTTTTCTTAAATCATTTAAGTGATTTTGAATATCCTTATAATAATCATATTCAATAGTATCGATAATATCATTTTTTTCAATATATATATGATTTTTAGAGATACCTATGCCACCTTGATCATGATTGTAAATGAGCTGATTAATTTCAGATTGAGCAGAAGCGATTTTTTTTCGTAAACTATACCCCAAGATATTGCGATCTTTTGTACCTATTTTTTCAATTATTTCATTCACCTCAAGAATGACATTACCGTAACTATCAATTTTATTATTCAGGCTATTAATGAGGTTAGAGATTTCTGAATGAATATACGAGGTATTCAATTCTTTTTCACGAAAAATAACATTTTTTAAGCGAGATATATACTCATGCGTGATTAAAGATAGTACGTTTTTATAAGCGTATTCTCTTGCTTCTCGTTGTTTTGTTGTCAATAGCATTTCATTCTTTTCTGAACTGTCAGAAAGATCGAGATCTTTGAAAATTTCAACAATTCCAGGGTTTATAATCGATGACTGGAGAACACGACCAAAAACACTTTGATTAAATGCTAATTTCCCCTCGATATATTCAATATCCATCTGGTCATTGTCAAAATTGAGTATTTCATCAATCTTATTGAAGATCATTTCAAATACTTCAGATTCTTTATCGTTATCTAGTAATTCACTTAAGGAACTGGTAGATATAGTATCGATAAATCTAAGATCCAAAAAAGATTTTTTGACATTAAAAAAGTCCGCTATTTTTTGTAAATTTCCAGCAGTAGGTAATGATTTCCCTTTAACATATCCAGTGATTGTGCTTTTGGGAATATTTAGAGAGTTATGGAGGTCAATTTGTCTAATCCCTTTTTGTTCCAAAAGTAGGTTTAACCTACTAGAGAAATACTCTCTATTTTTAATATCTTGAGGACTATTTTTAGCCATCTTTTCTAACTCCTTAACTCTAAGTTATACATAGATTATAACACAAACAGATACACAAAGTACGAAAAAAATAAAACTTTTTTTGAAATCCGTTGACAAAGTACGAAAAAAATAGTACAATTAAGATAACAAAAATTAGGAGGAAATGTTTTTCATGAAACAAATAACCTTAAGAGGTGCACGTATATCAGCAGGTTTCACACTTCGTGAGGTAGGTGAAACAATTAACAGAAGTTTTCAGACTATAGCGAAGTACGAAAAAGATAGCACTAAAATTCCGCTAGATCTATTACAGGAGTTGAGTGCTCTTTATAATGTTCCGATGGATTTTATTTTTTTAGGAAAAAGTACGAAAAAAATAGTACTAAAATAGAAAGGAGCTGACCAATGGAACTAGTCTACATGGACGGCAAGAAAGAACCGTATACGCTAAGCAGTATTGTGGCAGAATGTGCAGAAGTTAAGCACAGACATTTAAAAATTTTGCTGAATAAACACCGAGAGGACTTTGAGAGCTTTGGAAAGGTGCAATTTAAAATTTCACCTTCAGAGAGCGGGCAAAATGTACGGGACTATATTTTGAATGAGCAACAAGCAACATTGCTTATCACTTATTTACGAAACACCGAACCCGTCAAAGAGTTTAAAAAGAACCTAGTCAAAGCATTCTTTGAAATGCGAGAGGAGCTTTCTAAGTTTCGTATGCAGAGGGCTCTAGAAAAGCCAAAAAGAAAAACACTGCATGATAGCATTGAAAACTGGGAACAAGCACCAAAGCACGCGCACAGCACCATGAATAACTTACTACTAAAGGCAGTGACCGACAGGAACGCTAAGCAGTTAGTAGAAGAACGTGGGGGCTACAATGGCATTGATAGTTTGACCAGCGAGGAGTTGGAACAGTACCAAGCATTTGAGGATATGGCGATAGCTATGATTAGCTTAAATATGAGCTATCAGGAAATAAAGGCCATGATATTCAGAAATAAAAAAACACGCCTAGAAAGCGCGTGATCGCAACAAAAAAAAGGCTTAGCAATAACCACACCGCAGAGCCTTTCACACTATCACTAAAACGAAATCAACAAAAAGCAGGCAAGCTATTATTAAAGAGGTTTTAGTAAAGATTTATACCTAGATTATAGCATATTGGGGTATAAGACGTAAAGAGATGTACAGAGGGTACAAAAGAGGAGAAAACTATTATGACAAAAACAACTTATGAAATTTTAAGCAATAAAATGAACAATATCGGTAAAGAACTATGTCAAATTGGGAAAGAGAATAATTTACATAGATTATCACTTTTATCAGGTCAATTAGGAGACCTAAAGGAAGATCTAGCAAGGTTACTTTGGTTAGAATTGCCAGAACTAAACGATAGCAAAAAAATTGAGAACATTTCTAAAAGCACTACAGGAATGGTTTTCCACGCGGGTATTTTTGAAATGGACGCAATGCGACAAGCGTTTTTCAAAAGACAAGCACAAACATTCTTTAAGACCGAAGAAGAGCAACAGGAATATGTAACTTATACAGAAAATCTATATTTAGAATCAACAAAAACTTTCAAAGAAATCATGAAAGACACTAATCAAAATTTACCTAATTCAAACCGTCAAGAAAAACGTGAACGAAATATAGGGCAATTTGTAGCAGTTATCAGTAGCAATGCAACACACAAGAGATAAGAAACGAGGCTAAGGCTATGGTAGCAACAGACCTAAATAAAACGAATGGATACGGTTCAGACAGCGTCCTGAAATTGTATCCTAACCCTGAAAAAATGCCAGATGAGCCATATTTTACTAAAGAGATTTTTCTAAATATGTGTTTGAGTGATGCGAAAAAATTAGCAGTAACCAGAGGCTTATTATCTTTTACACAGATAGATCAACAGGTAATGGGTATTATCCAAAGTACTATAGATACAATCATGGAAAATCAAGAAACCATACTTTATGGCGTAATGAATGGGCAAATAACCTTTGTAAATAAAGCTGGTAAGGGGGAAATGAATGAGCCTAACCGTAAATGACAAGCGAGTATTAAAATTAATAAAAGTAGGGGCTGAGCACTCAATTACAGGGGCAGAAATCAGCCTAATTACCAAGTTATCAGAAAGAACAGTACAGGATATTATCAGCCGTCTGATCACGCGCTATAGCATTCCTATCGTCGGTGTACGTAATGGAGCTTTTAGAGGGTATTTTATCCCAGCCAATCAGGAAGAGCTATTGGACGGTGCAAAGGCCTTCTATAACCAAGTACAAGAGGAGCAGAAGCGTCTAACTGTCCTTTTAAATGCTGATTTAGAGAGCTATAAGCCATTACTGAAAGGAGATAATGAATATGTTTAGTCTCAGTAAAGAGAGCGAGCAAGAGCTAGCTCATGGCGTTTTAGATCTTGTTGAGAATTACTTGGGGGCGCGTGATACAATCAAACCACGATTAACGGGTTTGATTTCGGCTCAGGTAGCTATGGAAGAATTGGACATAAAATATAAGACGTTACAAAAGTGGGAAAATGCAGGTCTAAGACGCTACCAGCCCCCGCTAGAAGATACTAGGAAGATCTATTATAGAGTTTCTGACATCTGGAAGTTTTTGGGGGTGGAAAATGGCAAAGACTAAAATCTATTTTTGGCTGAAAGTTGATAAAAAGTTTTTTGACAATATTTTTATCAAGCGGCTTAAAAACACGCCAGGCGGTTATACTATGACAGTGATATATATCCGCTTAATGCTAGAAAGTTTAGAAAGTGACTGCATTCTGTACTATGAGGGGTACTTTAATGAACTGACTGAAGAATTGGCTTTAAAGTTAGATGTGTCCGAAGATGATATTCAAATGACTATGGCCTATTTTACAAAATGCGGTCTGATCCAAGTAGATGGAGATAAAAACGCTGAACTACTCCAAGCCAAAGCCATGATAGAAAGTGAAACAAACTGGGCGGGTTATAAAAGAGAACAGAGAAAACAAGCTAAATTGGACACTGTCCAAAATAAAAGGAAAAAATCCAACTCGTGTCCAACAGAGATAGAGATAGAGATAGAGATAGAGATAGAGAAAGAGATAGAGTTAGAAGAAGAGATAGATAAAAAACCCTCTGCTACTGAAATTTCTAGTTACTACCAAAAGCGCATAGGGATTATAGACGGACAACAGTACCAGATATTGATCGACTACCTCACTCTTGACGGTATGGAGCTAGAGGTTATCAAGACTGCCATAGACAAGGCGGCAGATAACAGCAAGCGATCTTTTAGCTATATCAATTCAATACTCAAGAACTGGAGAAATAACGGCATTAGAACCATGGTACAAGTCGAAGACGAACAGAGACAGTTTCAGAAAAAGAAACAAGGTCAGTCTGACGATGATATTCAAGACCCGTTTACCTACTGACGGAGAGGGGAAACAATGAAATTACTGAATGCAGACCAGCTCAATGAAAAGATAAAGGTCACTGATGAGTTTTGTCCAACTCATCAGATTAACCTTGTACAATTTAAAAAGCCAGATGGTTGTACATCTTCCTACTGCATGGAATGTACTAGGGAGGATATTAAAAAGACAGAGATAGAGGGCATAGAAAAAGCCTTAGGGCATAATCTGGACTATTCAACCTATGATGTGCTAGCGCGTGAAAGTACGGTGTCAAATGAGCTGAGAGAGGCCTCTTTTAGCACTTTCAAAGTAGAGACAAAAGAGGAACACAAGGCCAAGGAGTTCGCTATCAATCAAGCTAAACAATATCTAGACGGTATGAAAGGGAATACGCTATTTATGGGCGATTCTGGGACGGGAAAAAGTCATTTGACTTATTCCATGGCCAGAGCTTTAAACGAGGGTTACAAGGCCAAGGGAGAGCCTAAGAGCGTGTTATTTGTCAGCATATCAGAGATAGTCACTCGTATTCAATCTGGCTGGCAATATAAAAATAGCGATTTTACAGAGCATGACGCTGTAAAGCTATTGACAGAGGTTGACTTCCTTTTCATTGATGATTTAGGAACAGAAAGTACAATGAACAGTCAGAAGATCGAAGCGAATAACTGGATTCAAACTTTCCTTTTCAAAGTCTTTGACAAACGAGAAACAACAATCATCAATACTAACCATAACGGGCAAGAGTTGGCGAGGATATATAATAAAAAGCTAGTCAGTCGAATAGGTAAACAGTCAGAGGGAAATGTATTCAAAATGACAGGCATTAAAGATAAGAGAATGAAACGCAACTTCTAAAAGCAGTCAAAGCAGGAGTTAATAAATCGAGCTTATCCCAAAAATGAAGAATAGCAAGAAATACTACAAACTGGGTATAAATGACACCGTAAAATAGGAATATAAACAATAGGCGGTCTCTTAGATCTTTAGATCTTTGGTGATCGCCTTAGTTTGTAAAAAAGAGGTGCAGAAAATGGATCTATCAAAGAGATTGAAACGACTGGAAACCATACAGCGAGATAAAAACAAGCATACAACTATTGAGGTATGGCTGGGAGAGTGGGACGAAAAAGAAAATGATTATCCAAAAAGTTTAAGATCACATGATAAGACAATAGTTTTTAAAAATGAGAATGAGTTTAAAGAATGGATAAACTCAAATGACGTTATAAAAGTAACAGGCGAAGAATAATCTAAATTTTGAATTGATAGGAGGTGTTAAATATTACAAACTTGAAACCAAAACAAGAGTTGTTCTTGATAGCACTTGTGAGTGAGCCTACTATGGATAAGGCGATAGAAAGAGCAGGAATAACAAAGAAAACCGCTTATAGGTATTTGAAGAATAAAGACTTTTCTGCAGAATACTCACGATTAAGACAGGAAATGCTCAAACGTTCTACAAGTATGCTATTACAAGCGAGCGGGAGGGCTGTAGAGGTTTTGTATGAAGTAGCAGACAATACAAAAGCAAGCCCATACGCAAGGGTACAGGCTTGTAAAACGATTCTGGAGATGGCATACAAGGGCATGGAGATAGAAGATCTTAAAACACGGATAGAAGCCCTAGAACTTGAAATAAACAAAGGATATTAAAAACATTTTGTTTTAGTAGTCTAGGTTTGAACCTAGAGCGAACCACGAGAAATGGTTATGATAGGAGATGAAATATGAACGCAAAACAGCGCTTAGATCGCTTGAAAAACTATGAGACAGACGTAGAAACGTTAAATAATGAATTGATAGCGTTAAAGTCATTAGTTCTAAAAGGACAGGTTCTTTCCCATGATCTAATAAGGACAAAGAGAGGGAACAAAACGGAAGAATTAAATATCAGTATAATCGATAAATCAGATCAAATCTATCAGAAACTTGAGCAGTTACTAGATGAGCGAACAGAAACAGTAGAAGCGATTGAGAGGCTGGGAGATCCACTAGAGAAACTTGTATTAAGGTATTTCTATATTCATGGTTATTCAAGGGAAAGGACAGCACGAACGCTAGACCGTTCGGCAAGCACTATCAGCCATATTAAAAGTAGCGCAATTCGTAATTTAGAGGCTATTTTAGCCCCTGTTATTAAATAACGGGGCTATACTTCATTCAGAAAGAGGACGCGCCCTATTTTGTACGAAAAATTCCCTTTTTGGAGAAACAAAAATCTATCAAAAAGGATATAATTACACTGTGAAACACCATTACCTCTTCTATTTATCTTGTTGTGAAAGAAGGTTACAAATTGTTCGAGTTAAATAAAATCATAGGTATAGACGACAGTCGTAACAACATTCTAGTTACACTAACAGACGGCCGTTGCGCTCTAGTTGATAAAGAGAGAAAAGTTTTTGTTGTTGAAATCCTTTTAGATTCTTTTTATAAGTGGATGAGCTTTTCGGATAACTACATTGAGGAAGATGTTGATAATGTAAAAAGTATTTTAGCTAACCCTCAAGGAGTTGGTTATGGTCCACTTGCTGAAAGCTATATATCCGACACGAAAGTGAAGCAAGAATTTGACAAAATAAAAAAAGAAATCGGCTATGAATATTAAGCACCTAGAGAAATCTGAGTGCTTTTTCTTTTCTTTTACGAATAATAAAGCAGGGGGTGATATGGTCTAATTTATATAGACATGAAAAAACGGTCAAGATATGCTATAATTTAACTATGTGGTAGGCGGTCGAGCACCCATAGGTGCGCGGTTGTCTACCATTTTTTGATATGGTATATCAAAAGCACGCGCCTTTTTTGTGTTAAAAATTCTTTTAAAGACTTTTAAAATGTGAAACGTGTATAAAATATGATATAATTCAAGTAGGTGGTAGGACATCGAGCACCCATAGGTGCGCGGTAGCCTACCATTTTTAGAAATACAAAAAGGAACTAATCCCGATAGATGTTCTAATTTTTTTAATGATCTTTTGAAATATTAATAATAAGGATTTTCTGATGATCGAAATTAGTATATAGGACATTGCTGAATTAATATGGAATAAATTTGGTGAAATATTATTGAATAACCATCGTAAATAATGTACAATTATTGTACAAGCGGATTACTTTACTTATAACTTAAGAAAAGAGGTGGTATATATGGGTGAAAAGTTGTATGAACAATTTGTTGATTTGTTGAGAGAAAAATATCCAGCATTAGCACTAGACAAAGTAATTACCGATATTGAGGCTGCTGTTGAACAATTTGGTATAAAAGTAAAATATTCTGATATGTCACATATTAAAAGTGACGAGGAAGTAAGTGGTTATGCGCATGTAGTGAATGGTTTGCCAGAAATTGTAGTAAATGGATTGCAAAGTGATCGTCGTCAACGCTTTACAATTGCTCATGAGTTAGGACATATTTTATTGCATTGGAGATGGCTTCCTGGGAAAAGGCTCCCAAATGAATTAGTAGAAATATCTTATCGTAAAGAAGTTTATTTGACAGAAGATGAAAAGCAACGTGAAAGACAGGCAGATAACTTCGCGGCAGAGTTTTTAGCTCCCCTTAAAAATGTATTGGATTTTCTACCGACGATTGAAAATAAAGATAAAGAAGTAGAAATATCTGAAATATCTGAGAAATTCAAGATTTCAAACCCCGCTGCCTATTACCGATGGAAAAAAGTGAAAGAGGCGGTAAATGAGTAATGAAAATCAAGAATACTATGAGTGGGTAGAACAAATAAATCAGGATGCTGGTTCATCTCAAGAGCAGAGTGAGTTTCCTTCGGATGCAGATGTAAGACAGCAGATACTTGACAACGATGCTTCTGATAACACTTTTGATGATCGTCAGGCGTTTGAAACACATATAAAAGAGATGAGAAAGGTGCTAGAAGAGGAACAAAACCAGAAGAGGAAGTTTCGAACCCTAGCGACTTATATAGCATTAGGAGCAGTAATTTACTCGATAGTAGCTATCACTCTGTTATTCGGTTATTTAGTTGTTTGCAGAAAGTATATACCTGAAAGTCCAGTGCTTATCGCAATTTCTGTTACTTTTGTTGCTAATATTATTGGATTGGCTACGATAGTTTTCAAATATGTCTTTAGCAGTACAAAGGAGACGGCAGATTATATTAGAACGATTAAAAGAGTGAGTGATTAACCCTAACCAAGGTTGGGGTTTTTTGTTTTAAGAGGATAACTAAAAAAGCACCGTGCGAGGGTGCTAGATCTTGCCTGCTGAACTCGTAAAATAGTAGAGCTGAAAAGCTCTATTTTTGCTTAGACTTTTGCTTATATATCAAGAAAATCTAAGAGAATAGAAGAAAATAGAATTATCATAGAACCCTTATGTATCATGGGTTAATGGCTTGTAAAGAACTCTTACGCCATCAAATTTTTACAATACAACAAAATGCTTTAATTTTAAGAAAAAACTTGCAGAAAGCCTACAACAGTGGGCTTTTTGTTTTGTCTTCAATCCTCGATTTCTGGGTTTGTTCAGTTATTTGCTCCCTAAGTTTACTTCATAGAAAGAAATGTCCGCCTGTAAAAATAGGCGGTTTTTCTTTTACAAAATAAATAACAACTCTCCTGATTTGGAGATTTTTGTGACCAAATACCTAAAATAATAAACAAAATAGCGATTTTTTCTTCTCAGATTGTCCATTTTGTTAAGATGAAACAAACGATTGGAAAGGGTTCTTATGGGATTTAAGAAAAAACATTATCGCCAACAAGTTGATATGAGAGACTGCGGTGTTGCTGCTTTGGCCATGGTCTTTGGCTACTATGGCTCATACTATTCTTTGGCCAGTCTGCGGGAGAAGGCAAAAACGACTGCAGATGGAACGACCGCCTTAGGTCTGGTCAAGGTGGCTGAGGAGTTGGGATTTGAGACACGCGCCTTCCGAGCAGATCGCACACTTTTTGACTTGGAAGGAGTGACCTATCCATTGATTGTCCACGTGATCAAGGATGGGCGTCTCCCTCATTATTACGTAGTCTATAAGAAAGATAAAAAGCATCTTTACATAGCCGATCCAGATCCAAAGGTAAAGATGACCAAATTGACGATCGAGGAGTTTGAAAAGGAATGGACAGGGATTGTCATTGCCTTGGCCCCGACTCCAGCCTATCAACCAAGTAAAGAAAAGAAAAATGGGCTTTTAGATTTTGTCCCTCTTTTGTTTAAACAGCGGCAATTGGTTCTGCATATTGTTCTTGCAACGTTATTGGTGACCCTCATCAATATTGTGGGTTCTTACTACCTACAATCGATTATTGATACCTATGTGCCTGATCAGATGAAGCAGACGCTGAGTGTGATTTCACTAGGGTTGATCGTGGTTTACATCTTACAGCAAGTCCTGACCTATGCGCAAGATTACTTGCTTCTTGTTTTAGGCCAACGCTTGTCTATTGATGTCATTCTATCCTATATTAAGCATGTTTTTCAGTTGCCTATGAGTTTCTTTGCGACTCGACGGACAGGAGAAGTGGTGTCACGTTTTACAGATGCCAACCGCATTATCGATGCTCTGGCTAGTACGCTGCTCTCAATCTTTTTGGATCTGTCTATTGTTTTGATTTTATCAGTAGTCCTGTTTAGCCAAAATGCTCACCTCTTTTTCTTGACTATTCTCTTGCTACCGATTTATGCGGTCATTATTTTTGCCTTTATGAAGCCTTTTGAGCGCTTAAATAATGAAACCATGGAAGCTAATAGTGTTTTGTCTTCTTCCATCATCGAAGATATCAATGGGATCGAAACCATCAAGTCTCTTACCAGTGAGCGGAGCCGCTATCAAAAGATTGACTCAGAATTTGTGGACTATCTCAAGAAGTCCTTTGCCATGAGCAAGGCGGAGAGTCTACAAAAGGGGCTCAAGCACTTGGCCCAGTTGATTTTGAATGTCTTGGTCTTGTGGTTGGGAGCTCATTTGGTCATGAAGCAAGAATTGAGCTTGGGGCAGTTGATCACCTACAACACTCTCCTTGTTTATTTCACAGGCCCTTTAGAGAACTTGATCAACCTCCAAACCAAACTTCAAGCAGCCCGAGTGGCCAATACCCGTCTGAATGAAGTCTATTTGATAGACTCTGAGTTCGCAGAGAAGAAGCCTCTTCAAGATCGTGAGGCTCTCGATGGTGATCTGGTTTTTGAGGGAGTGGACTACAAGTACGGTTTTGGAGCTAACGTTCTTACCGATATCAGTCTCACGATCAAAAAAGGGAGCAAGGTAAGTTTTGTTGGTATTTCAGGTTCTGGAAAAACCACGCTAGCTAAGATGATGGTGAATTTCTACCAACCCAATAAAGGGACGATTCGTCTGGGAGGAACGGATATCCAGCAAGTGGATAAGACCTTGCTTCGCCAGCAAATCAATTATTTACCCCAGCAGCCCTATGTCTTTAATGGTACGATTTTAGAGAACTTGTTACTGGGAGCGCGGGAAGGAACTAGTCAGGAAGATATCTTGCGCGCTGTTGAAATCGCAGGAATTCGAGAAGACATTGAGCGTATGCCTCTCAATTACCAAACGGAATTGACTACGGATGGCATGGGAATCTCTGGTGGTCAACGGCAACGGATTGCCTTGGCGCGTGCCTTATTAACGGACGCTCCGATTTTGATTTTGGATGAAGCGACCAGCAGCCTGGATATCTTGACGGAGAAGAAAATTGTGGACCGCTTGATGGCCTTAGACAAAACGATTATCTTTATCGCCCATCGGTTAACGATTGCAGAACGGTCTGAAAAAGTCTTCCTCATGGACCAAGGTCGTCTGAAAGAAGAAGGGAGCCATGAAGAACTGCTGAAAAAGAATGGCTATTACAGCCATTTGGTTACTTGTTAAGAGAGGACTAGGAGAAAAAAAGAAAGTATGATGAACGAAAAATATTTTGAAAGTGCAGAATTCTATCAGAAACGTTTCCATAATTTTGCTAGTTTATGGGTAGTCCCTTGTTTTCTTTTACTATTGTTTGTTGTAGGCTTCTCTGTCTTTGCCAAGAAGGAAGTGACCTTGTCTAGTCGTGGGACGATTGAAGCTACGCGCGTGGTGGACCAAATCCAGTCAACGAGTAATTCTCCCATTCAAGTCAACCATTTGAAGGAAAATAAAGAGATTAAGAAGGGAGAAATCTTGGTAGAATACCAAGGGGATCAGGAAAAGCAACAAGGGATGAGCTTAACGCAACAGCTCGACCTCTTAAAGAAACAGGAGGAACAATTAAAATTGTTGAAAACGAGCATTGAGACCGGGGAGAGCCAATTTACAGGAAATGAGCATTTTGGGTATGACCAGCTGTTTAAGGATTACCAGCAACAAATAGCGATTCTCCAAGCGCAAGCCCATCAACAAAATGCAACCATTGCTTCTCAAAATGCCAGTGCAAGTTCCAGTCAAGCAGAAATTGGCCAAGCTATCCAAGACCAAGAGAAGCGATTAACTGATTACCATAGTCTAAAATCAGCTCTACTAGAGGGAAGAAGTCTGGATGCGACTCATCCACTTTACTCTCTCTACCAGAGTTACGCTCAGCAACCACATGGAGAAGAAAACGCTCAAGCACAAGCTTCTTTTATCAGTCAGCTAGATAGTCAAATCCAGCAGTTAGAGGCGAGTATTTCTAATTATCGCATCCAATATGCGGGATCTGGAAGCCAACAAGCTTTTTCGACCAGCTTAGATAGTCAAATAGCCTCTCTGAAAGCTCAACAGCTGAGTAAAGTTGGACAAGATTTACTGCTTCTTTCTCAGCAAATTGCAGATTTAGACAGTAAGTTAAAAACACAAGAAAATCTTCTTCAGAAGACTCGGATTCTAGCCAAGAATGAAGGGGTGATTCATTTGAATGATGAAACAAAAGGAGCAAGTATTGTAGCGGAAGGTACTCCTTTGGCTCAAGTTTATCCTCTCATTCAGAAAGAAAAAGAAGTCAAGATTGTCACCTATATTCCTTCAAAAGATATAGCAACGATTCATGTAGGTGATCGGATTCGCTTTAGCACACAGGGAAGTAAACAAAAACCAATTACGCTAGAGGCCCGTATTAGCTCAATTGCTTCGAGTGCCACTCGAACAGAACAGGGGAACTTTTTCAAAATAGAGGGAGTTCTTCGTCTCAAGGATCAGGAGGCCAAACTCCTACGATACGGTTTGGAAGGGAAGTGTGTCCTGATCACAGGAGAAAAATCTTACTTCAGTTTCTTTGTGGATCAATTTTTAGGAGCAGGGAACTAAAGAAACATAACATAAAAGAGGCTGGGACAAAAGTCCTAGCCTCTCAATTGTCTTTGGATTATCGAGCAAGACGCAGTGGTTGACTGGGCTCTACCACGCTGATTTCATCAGCTTTTACAGCCCTACTCAACT